>DASTGL010000187.1:0-10705 GCA_035719145.1 Solirubrobacterales bacterium | reverse complement strand
GAAGCGGGCGCCGGCGCCGATCCCGACCGGGTCGATCCGGGTGAGGTGGAAGTCGGTGAGGAAGTGGTCGGTGAAGGAGGGGCGGGCGGCGAGGTCGAGGAGCGTCGCGAAGATCTGCTCGCGGGGGGCGTCGATTTCGATCTCGGTGCTGACGGGTCCCATCGGGGCGCGAAGTCTAGATGGGAGGCGCGGGCCACAGCGCCTGCCGGGGGATCGGGAACCACAGCGGACCACTTTAGAAATCTCAAGTGACAGGGCTTGGGGGCCGCTCTAGTATCGAGTGCAACCAGGTTAGGAAGGAGAGGTTTCCCATTTTCGAGAGCGCCGGCACCAGCCCAGCCGGCGAGGCGTTCGCCACCGGCTCCATGCCCGGAGAGGGGACGTACTTCTGCCTCGTCTGCGGTACCCAGCTCGCCCTCCGCGAGACCGACCGTCTGCCCGAGTGCCAGGTCTGCGGCACCTCGCGCTTCCGCCGCGACTCGATCTTCGCCGGCCTCCAGGAGCACGGCTCCCCCACGGTCGAATTCGCGGTCGGCGAGAAGCGCGAGCCGCAGATCTGGCTCGACCAGGCGCGCGAGCAGCTGAGCGCCCCCGGCTACCACCTGGCCCTGCGAGACGGCGGCGAGATCAAGACCTTCCAGCTCGAGGTCGGCTGGACCAAGATCGGCCGCTGCGAGACGGCGGAGATCTGCCTCGACGACCCGAGCGTCTCCCGGCGCCACGCGATGATCGCCACCGACGAGGGCCGCCCGCCCCGGGTCCTAGACGACCGCAGCCTCAACGGCCTCTTCGTCAACGGCCGCAAGGTCGAATGGACCGAGCTAAGCGACGGCGACGAACTGACAATCGGCCGCCACCGCCTCTACGTCCTCCAAGCCTAGCCGCGAGCCTGAGCGCAACCTCACGAAACCGCGAACGACCGCCTATTTCGCGGTCGTTCGCGGTTTCGCGAGCGGATTTTGCCGCCCCGCCCGCCCGTACAGTTCGAGCCGGTGAACGGACCGACGAATCCGGACGATCCTTCGCGCCCGAGCGGCGAGGAGTCGATCTCCGCCGCAGCAGAACGCGCCCGCGCCCAGCTCCACGAAGAGATCGAGCGGGTCCGCCGCGGCGTCGAGCAGATGCTCGACGAGCAGAACGCGCCCCTCAACTCCGACCTCCGCCGCGAGCTCGACACCCTCCAAGAGGACCTCCGCCGCTACGTCAAAACCCGAGTCCGCAAATCCCAAAAACGCACCGACCGCCAGATCCGCCGCCTGGACGACCGCACCACCACCCTCGAGCAACGCCTCGACTCGATGGACGCCGAGCGCCGCCTAACCGAATGGCGCATCCACACCGACACCGCGCAGATGCTCGACGGCCTGCTGCAGGAGGTCAGAGGAATTGCGGATCGGCTAGAGGGAAAACCTCAGATCTGAGGTTTTCTCGCTTAGGACGTTCCCATGCTGCCGGTTAAGTGAATCGCATACGCAGCAACGCATCTTTCGCACAAGTGGAAGCGAAGCGCGAGGAGATGGACTTCTTCTTGCTTCAGCTTTCAGAATGCGGTCTCAACTTTTTCGCCTTCTGCTGCTATTTCTCAGCTTTTGCGTCCTCTGCGAGAAGCGTTCTCTACACCCTCCGGGCGGCCCATAAGCAGATCGACCCCAGCTTCTTGAGTTGGCTGGAACCGAAAGAAGTACACCTTCTGAAAGGTGATCCCGTCACCAGCTATTTACTCGACCGGTGAGATGAGGCAATCCATATTAGTGAGACCCGCGTGAACTCCGGTCGCGTAGGGGCATTTGGAACTGACTGCAAATACGTCTTCTCGTTGGGATGGGGAACCTCTGAGCCCATCGATACCGACGTTTTGACTGCCTGCGAATACACCGAGGATGCGCTTGCGACCCTGGTAGAGGAAGTTCTCAATTCTTTTCCCCATTTATCTCCTGAGTACTTTCTTGATGCTAAGACCCTTAAAGAGGAGGGCCTGACCGTGGAGGATGTTGAGCGTACTTTGGGACTCCCCGCAGGCTGGATCCTCGTCGAGGGGTACACCGATCAACAACGTCTGGACACTCTCCGGGGATCTTTCTAGTCCTCCCTATGTGCAGTGGGAGTTATGGCCGTATAGCGACCAAAACTCCCACCACTCGCTAAATCACTCGGTGGAGATGCTCGGGTCAGCCTGGACCTTGAGCGGGACGATCATTAGGAAGTTGCTGGTGGCGTCGTCGGCTAGAGCCTGGACGCGGTCGGCCTCTTTGGTTTGATCGGTTGCTCTTAGTTCGTCGGCGTAGCCGTGGAGGAGGTCGTCGATGTCTATTAGGGCCTCGGCGTCTAGGTCCTTGAGTTCGACTTTGGCGCCTTTGCCTAGGCGGCGTTCGATGGCTGCTCGGTCGATGCCGAAGGCGTTGTGCCTTACGTAGACGCGGCCTCCGGTCATGCCGGCGCAGGCCCAGGGGCCGATGTCGCCTAGGACCACGGCGCGGCCGCTGGTCATGTACTCGAAGGCGAAGCCCTTGACGTTGGCGCGGTCGGCGAGGGCACCGCGGCTGTCGTCGATGTCCTGCTCGGGCTCGCCGGCGACGACCACGTCGGCGCCGGAGAGGCGGATGCAGAAGCGGGAGTCGGCGCTGCCCTGGACATAGAGCTTGCCGCGCTGCGCGCCGTAGGCGAAGGACTTGCCGACCGAGCCGTTGAGGCGCTTGCCCCTCGCACCCTTGCCCTTGAGGATCGCGATCGTGCCGCCGAGCATGGTCTTGCCGACGCCGTCCTGGGCGCCGCCCTCGATGCGGATGTTGACCCCGTAGGAGTTGAAGGCGCCGAGCCCCTGGCCGGCGACCGAGCCGCCGTTGAACTCGAGGCTCGCGAGGCTATCGTCCTGCTCGCCCGCTGGGCCGCCGTCGAAGATCCGCCAGCGCGCCAGCGCTCCGGCCAGCTCGGTCCCGAGCACGCGGTCGTTAGCATCGGTCGCCCGCGGGAACTGGCTGCGGACAGGGCCCTGACCGCCGCCGCCGCAGACTTCCGGCGCCAGCGCGGCGATCTGGCTCGAGGCCTCCTTCGCCTCCATCCGGATCGGCCGCGCCATGACCAGGCCGGCTTCGGCCCGCGCGTCGGCCTCTTCGGCCACCGGCAGGTCGAGCGGTTCGAGGTCGAGGAACTCCTCCAGCGGCGTGATCAGCGGCGCCAGGTCGATCGAGTCCTTGGCCGCCACCTGCTCCAGCAGGTCGTAGCGGCCGACCAGGTCCTGGGCCCGTTCGTAGCCGAGCGAGGCGACCACCTGCTTGACCTCCTCGCCCATCGAGGAGAAGAAGCGGGCGCAGCTCTCGGCGGCGCGATCGACCTCCTGCGGGGTGAACTTCTTCAGCCCGTGGGCCTGCGCTTCCTCGGGCGTCTCGATCTGGGTGGCGATGCCGACGTGGCAGGTGTCGAGCTGGCAGCCGCGGCAGATCGTGCAGCCTAGGCTGACCATCGCCAGGGTGCCGAAGCCGACGCGGTTGGCGCCGAGGCAGTGCAATTTGACGATGTCGTGGCCGGTCCGGTAGCCGCCGTCGGCCCAAATCTCGACCCGGTTGCGCAGCCCGGCCTCCATCAGCGCCCGGTGTACGGCGCGGGTGCCGATGTCGCTCGGCAGGCCGACGTGGCGCAGCGCGTGCTGACGCGCCGCGCCGGTCCCGCCCTCGAAGCCCGAGAGCGTGATGATGTCGGCGCCGGCCTTGGCGATCCCGAGGCCGATCGTGCCGATGTTCGGCACCACCGGCACCTTGACCGAGACGCGGACGTCCGGGTTGACGGTCTTCAGCTCGTCGATCAGCTCGGCCAGGTCCTCGATCGAGTAGAGGTCGTGGTTGTTGGAGGGCGAGATCAGGTCGGTGCCGGGCGCGGCGTTACGCGCGGCGGCGACCTTCTCGGAGACCTTCTTGCCGGGCAGGTGGCCGCCCTCTCCCGGCTTCGCGCCCTGGCCGATCTTGATCTCGGCGACGTAGGAGCTGTTCAGCATCTCCGCCGAGACGCCGAAGCGGCCGGAGGCGACCTGCTGGCCGCGCCAGTTGCGGTACTGGCCGTACATGTCGCGGATCTCGCCGCCCTCGCCGTTGATGCAGAGGACGTTGATCGATTTCGCCGCGTCCGCGTAGGCGCGGAAGGCCGGCTCTGACTGCGAGCCGAAGCTCATCGAGGAGATCACGATCGGGTAGTCGTGGTGGCCGACCCCGGCGTCGACGACGCTCGGGTCCTTCAGCGGCTCGCGGTCCCCCTTCAGCCCCATGATGTGGCGCATCGAGATCGGGCTCTGCTTCTCCAGGTCCCGCACTTTCTCCGAATACTCCTCGTAGGTGCCGGAGCCGTTGGCGGTCGCGATCGCCGCCTTGTAGACCTTCGGGTAGAAGCGGAACGTCTTCGCCGGTTTCGCCGCCGCGTCGTCGCCTGAGAGCGCGTGGGCACGGGCGTTGGTGTCCTCGTCGAGGTCGGCGAACCCGGTCCCCGCCGCCTCGGAGGCGGCGTAGTGCTCGGTCTGGAAGATCTCCGCCAGCTCCGGCTTGATCCCGATCGAGCTGAACTGGCGCGCGTAGCCGCGGACCTCATGGATGCCGATCGTCGAGATCACTTTCTCAATCCCTTTGCGCAGCGCCGCGCAGAGGTTGGAGACGTCGTTCTCGTAGTCCTCGACGCAGATCACCTCGACCATCACGTACGGGCAGACGCCGTTGGCACCGAGCCCGAGGGCGAGCATCACGTCGTGGACGTTGCGGATCGCCGCCGAGCGCAGGACGATCCCGCAGCGCCGCCGCAGGTTCGTTTCCCCGGTCTCGACTTTGAACTGCTTCAGCGCCTGGTCGATCGCCGAGACCGCCAGGTGCGGGTCGAGGTAGCGGCGGTCGGCTTCGTAGACGGTGCGGTCGGTGAGGACCAGCAGCTCGCAGCCGTTGCGGACCTTCTTCACGGCCTCCTGTTTGATCCGCTCGATCGCGCCCTTCGTCGTCTCCGACTCCAGCAGGGAGATGTCGACGGCGGCGTTGCGGCCGCTGAACTCCTCCCAGAGGTCCTCGAGCAGGTAGGTGTTGTGCTCGCGGGCGATCTTCCGGTAGGCGGTGTCCGAGAGCGGCGCCAGTCCGTGGTGGCCGCCGAGGATGACCGGGAAGCCGGTTTCGACGGTGCCGGTGTCCTCGCCCGCGTTGTCGGGCGAGGGACGGCGGCCGAACAGGGTCCGGGTCGAGAAGTGCTCGAGCTCTCGTTCGCGGTCGAGCGCCGGGTTGGTGACGACGGCGACCGTCTCCTTGAAGTAGTCGGCGAGGTTCTGGCGCTCGGGCGAGAGCGCCGCCAGCGGCCCGTCGTAGCCGAGCGAGCCGACCGGCTCGGCCCCGTTGGAGGCCATCTGCTGGACGAGTTTGACGTCGTCGCGCTGCCAGCCGAAGCCGGCGAGGACGCGGTCGGAGACGCGGACCGGCTCCTCGGGGCCGGCGTCGGTGTAGCCGGGGACGTCCTTGCCCTCAAGCGGGCCGCCGGTCTCGAGGGCGCGGTCGTAGCCCGCCGCAGCCTCGGCGCCGTTGCGCTCGAGCCAGCGGTCGCGGACGATCCGCAGCATCTCGGCGTGCGGGTGCAGCGTGGTCGCGCGGTCGGCGCGGTCGATCATCACCAGCACCTTCTCGCCCGGGGCGAGCGGCAGCGGCTCGGAGACCATCTTGCCGACCGGGACGACGCCGGGCTCGGAGCTGAAGACGTAGTCGTCTTCGGTCTCCACCTGCCAGAGCGGGCGCAGGCCCATCGCGTCGGCGGAGAAGACGCATTCGTCGGCGTGGCGGGCGATCAGGGCGACCGGGCCCTGGGCGAACGGGCCCATCGTCTGGTGCAGGTAGACGTAGAAGCTGTGCAGGTCCTCGGGCAGGCCGCGGACCTCGGCGACGATCGGCGGCACCACCATCTCCATCGCCTCGGCGAGGCTGAAGCCCTCGCGGCTGACAAGGGTGTCGATCGTGCGGTTGAGGTCCTGCGAGTCGGAGGAGTCGGGCTGGATCGGGACCGCCAGCATCTTCGCCTCCTGGCGCAGCTGCTGGATCGTGTTGATCTCGCCGTTGTGGCCGAGGATCGTGAACGGCTGCACCCGTTTGAAGGAGGGCCAGGTGTTGGTCGAGTAGCGGTTGTGGCCGAAGCAGCCGATCGTCTCGAAGCGCGGGTCGAGCAGGTCGGGGTAGTACTCGCCGAGCACGTTCGGCGCGCCCATCACCTTGTAGACGCAGGTGGTGGCCGAGAAGGAGGAGACGTGGACCTCGAGCTCTTTCTCGAGGTCGATCATCAGGTCGAAGAGGACGTCGTCGCGGGTCTTGACATCGGGGACGAGGCCGGCGACCTGCCAGAAGACCGGCTCCTCCTCGCGGGCGGTCGGCCCGAGGGCGGGCGAGTTGACGACGCCGACCCGCTCGGCGAGGACGCGGAAGCCGTTGGCGGCGAGCAGCTCGCGGGCGTCGTGCTGGATCTTCTCGACGTCCTGGGAGCGCTCGATGAAGATGTGGCCGACGGCGAAGGCGTCGTCGGTGGCGAGCGAGGGGTCGTGGCCGCCGGAGCGCACCTCCTCGGCCCAGATCTTGCGCGGGATGTCGAGCAGGAGGCCGCAGCCGTCGCCCTCCCCGTCGACGTTGCCGGCGCGGTGGAGCATCTTCTGCAGGGCGGGGATCGCCAGCTCGATCGGTTCGTGGCTCGGCGTCGCGTCCTTGCGCACCGAGGCGTAGATGGCGCAGGCGTCTTTGTCCTCGACCGAGGGCGGCGAGACGAGCGGGCGGTAGGGACGCTCTGGCGAATAGCGCTCGACGGGAGCGCGGCGATCGGACTGGGTCTTCAATTTTGACCTCCCGGGTTCCACGCCTTCTTCGAGCGGGCGCGCGACGGGTTGACGAGTTCGAGAATTATAGGCGCGGGCCCAAACTCTCCCCCCGTTTTCTCGGTTTTCCCTGCATTATGCGGAAAATCAGGCCCAGGACATCGGCTCGTAACCGCCCTCGGGCTGGACGCCGATCAGCAGCGCGGTGACCGGGGCGTCGGACCGGTTGAGGATCTGCCGGTTCGCGGCGGGCTCGATCGAGGCGAAGGTCCCAGCCGGCGCCGGATGCTCCGCGCCGTCGAGCAGCATCGTCGCCTCGCCCTCGAGGATCGCGTAGAGCTCGACCTGCCCGCTCTGCCCCTCGTCATGCGCCGGGATCTGCCCACCCGGCGCGATCTCGACCAGGTTGTAGCCGAAGGCCTCCGTCCCCAGCGCCTTGCGCGCCAGCAGCCAGGTGCACTCCCCCGACCCCTCCATCCGCTCGAACTCGTCCCGATGCTTGATCGCGTAGTTAGCCATGGAGCGACCCTAACCACAGACGGTCGGCGTGTCGACTTTTGCGTCCATCCGGACGCATAAAGCGACACGCCTGCGGCTCAGCGGCTCCAGTCGGGCTCGAAGGCGTTCTTGGCGAGGACCTTGCCCTTGCCGCCGCCGTAGGGAACGCTCATCACGTCGTGCTTGAGGCCGGGGTCGAAGCCGCCGGTGTAGCCGAGGACGAACTTGCCGTCGCTGGAGAGGCCGGTGCCGACGAACCCCTGCTCGCCCGCCTGGGCGATCGGCTTTTCCGCGCCGGTCTTCGGGTTGACCGCGACCGCGTAGCTCGTGTCCTGGCCCTCGAACTCGGCCAGCAACTGGTTGCCGCTCGCCGACCAGGCGGTCGGGAAGAGGCCCTGCAGCAGCGGGTCGACCTTGGTGTGGGTGAGGCGCTTGACGCCCTTGCCGTTCGGGTTCATCAGGTAGAGCTCGTTCTTGGGGCCGTACTTGCGCTTCTTCGCGTCGAGCGTCTTCACGAAGACGATCTTCTGCGGCCCCCAGAGGGGATAGGCGGAGTTGTGGTCCTTGGTCAGGCGCTGCGGCACCACCGCCTTGACGCTGACCGCGCCCGGCGGCAGCACTTCGATCCGGTAGATGTCGCTGCGCGGCGGGAACGTTTCCGAGCCGGCCATCCCGTAGACCAGTTCGCCGCCGTTCGGAGAGAAACTGACGCCGTTGAAGAACCCGTGCGCGATCGTCCGCTGCGCTCCGGTGACGGTGTCGATCAGGACCAGGCGCTGCTTGCCGAGTTCCGGTCCCAGCACCGCCACCACCAGCTGCGAGTCGGGAGACCAAGCGAAGACTTCGGGGAGGCGCCAGCCCTTAGCGAGGACCGTCGGCGGCGCGCTGCCGTCGGCGGGCGCGAGGACCATTTCCGGCTTGCTCTTCACCTGGCTCAACAAGGCCACGATCTTCCCGTCGGGGGAGACATGTGGGTTTTCCCCTGCAACCAGCTTCTTCGCCCCGGACCCGTCGTCGCCCGCGACGAAGACCGTCGGGTGCGCCGGGTTGCGCACGAAGGCGAGGGTCGCCTGCGCGGCGGCGGGGATCGCCAGCAGCGCGGCAAGGACGAGAGCGGACAGGACGAGCGAAAGCTTCTTCATGGTCGGCATGGCGGCGATCCTAACTTCGGGATCGGAGGCGGCGTTCGTCCTTGGGACGGATATCCCGGTACAAGGACGAACGCCGTTTAACCGGGGCCGACGATCGCCGCGACCACCAGCCCGCCGCTGACGGCGATGAAGGACACGGTCGCCACCGCCCGGTACCAGAGGCGCTTCTCCGCGTCGGGGTCGAAGGCGAGTGGTACGAAGAGGAACGGGTTGACGAAGGTGCCGAAGACGAGCGCGACCGCGACCGCCTTCGGCAGGTCCGGCACCGCGAGGCCGACCCCGATCAGGATCAGGCCCATCATCACGTAGTCGAGGTGGACCTGGCGGATCCGCTGCGGCGCCACCACGCCGATACGACGCAGCCACTCCGGCCGCTCGTCGCGGACCACCATCGCCCAGCCGAGCAGACCGCCGAGCGCCAGCTCGATCAGGCCGATGCGGACGACCCAGTCCATCTCAGAGCTCGGGGACGTCGGCGCCGAGGGGGCTGAACGGGAGCCGCTTCACCTCGGCCCAGCCGGCGCAGCGCGTCTCCAGCGCCGCGGCGACGTTGCCGGCGTCCTGCCAGGTGGTCCAGACCAGCACCGTCGGCCCGGCGCCGGAGATCGTCGCCCCCAGCGCCCCCAGCTCGCGCGCCGCGTCGACGATCTCCATCGAGCGCGGGAAGAGGTGGCGGCGGCGGTCCTGGTGGATGCGGTCGTGGAGGCCGCGGGCGAGCAGGTCGAGGTCGGCGCTGCGCAGGCCCAGCACCAGCATCGCCGCGGCGGAGACGTTGGCGACGGCGTCGGCCAGCGGCACCTCGGCCGGGATCGCCTCCCGCGCCCGCTCGGTCGAGACCTCGTCGGGCGGGATCACGACGATCCCCTCCAACCCCTCGGGGGGGTCGAAGCGAGCCGCCGTCGGTCCCTCCTCGCCCATGGAGCAGACGACGAACCCTCCGTAGATCGCCGCGGCGACGTTGTCGGGGTGCCCCTCGATCTCGGTCGCCCGCGCCAGCATCTCCTCTTTCGAGAGCGCCAGCTCGTACAAGTGGTCCGCCGCGTAGAGCCCAGCGACGATCGCCGCCGAGCTCGACCCCAGGCCCCGCGTCAGCGGGATCTCGCTGCGCAGCCGGAAGGCGATCCCGTCGGCCGGCCGCAGGCTCTCGAACGCCCGCACGATCAGGTTGTCCCGCCCCCTCGAGACCCCCAGCCCACCGTCGTCAAAGGAGAACTCCCCAGCCTCTTCCACCTCCAGCTCCAGGAACATCGCCATCGCCGCCGCCATCGCGTCGTAGCCGGGACCGAGGTTGGCCGAGGAGGCGGGGACGCGGACGAGCCGGTGACGCGCGGTCATCGCGCTAATCAAACACGGCGCGCTCGACGGCGCTGAGGTCGTTCTCGCAGTTGATCACCGAGGGGGCTTTGGAGAGGGCGGTGTCGGGGTCCTTGAGGCCGTGGCCGGTGAGGACGCAGACGACGGTCTCGGGCTTTGGCGCGTCCTCGACGGTCGGCAGGCCGTGGGCGAGGAGGCCGGCTACCGAGGCGGCGCTGGCGGGCTCGCAGAACACCCCTTCGTTGTCGGCGAGCCAGCGGTAGGCGTTGAGGATCTGCTCGTCGGAGACGGCGGCGACGCGGCCGCGGGAGGCGGTGAAGGCGGCCATCGCCTCCTCCCAGCGGGCCGGGTTGCCGATCCGGATCGCCGAGGCGACGGTCTCGGGATGCGCGACGGGCTCGCCGCGAACGAGCGGCGCCGCCCCCTCGGCCTGGAAGCCGTAGAGGACGGGACCCGGGCCAGCGACCTCGAGCTTGGGAAGCTTGCGCTCTACCAACTCGGTGAAGCCGCGCCAGTAGGCCGTCACGTTGCCGGCGTTGCCGACCGGGATCGCCAGCGCCCCGGGCATCTCCCCCAGGTCTTCGACCACCTCGAATGCGGCCGTCTTCTGGCCTTCGATCCGGTGCGGGTTGACGCTGTTGACCAGCTCGATCGGGTGCTTCTGGGAGAGCTCGCGGACGATCCGCAGGGCGTCGTCGAAGTTGCCCTGCAGGGCGACGACGCGGGCGCCGTGCATCAGCGCCTGGGCGAGCTTGCCGATCGCGATCTTTCCCTCGGGGACGATCACCGCGCCGCGCATCCCCGCCCGCGCCGCGTAGGCGGCGCAGCTGGCGGCGGTGTTGCCGGTCGAGGCGCAGATGATCGCCTCCGCCCCGCGTCCCTTCGCCCGCGAGACGGCCACCGTCATCCCCCGGTCCTTGAACGAGCCGGTCGGGTTCAG
>DASTGL010000186.1:0-15232 GCA_035719145.1 Solirubrobacterales bacterium | reverse complement strand
GGCGTCGCGGTCCGCGCCAAGGCCGACGTCGTCTACGCCGCCTCCGTCTACGAGAAGCTCGCCCGCGTCGCCCTCGCCCTCGCCGAGCGCGACGGCCACGCGACGATCGCCTCCGTCCGCGACAGCCTCGGTCTCAGCCGCAAATACGCCCAAGCGGTGCTCGAACAGCTCGACGCGGAAAGGCGCCTGCGCCGCGACGGCGACCGTCACCTCCCTCGCTGAAAGGCGCCTTCCCCGACCACTGGTACGGAAAAGCGCCCCTGCCGACTAAGCTCGCCGGACCTGGGGCGGCAGGGGTCTGGTGGCCCATCCGGCCTTCAAAGCCGGCAGGGCGGTGCAGCCCACCGCTTGGAAGGTTCGATTCCTTCGCCGCCTCGTTTGAACGATTATTCGTATGAACGATTAATCGTTTAATCGTTCTTCGCCCCGACGCCCGGAACCGCCAGAGCAGACGGGTACCGCCCGCGGCTGGGCGGTTGCAGCGGGATTCCCGCCGCCCCGAATCCTAGGCTGCTCTCCATGTCGGACCTTCCGCAGGGGATCGACCTCCCGCGGCACCGCGACTTCGAGGGAAAAGGGGCGGGACAGTGGCTGCGCCACGCCTTCCTCCTGCTGCTGACGATCTTTGTGATCGCGGCCCTCTTGAACGCCTTCGGCGCCAGGCCCGAGACCGGCGAAGCGAGCGGAGCCGCGGCGACGCTGAAGGTAACCGCCCCCGAACGCGTCCGCGGCGGCCTCCTCTACCAGGCGCGGATCGAGATCCACGCCACCGAAGCGATCGGCGCCCCCACCCTCGTCCTCGACAAGGGCTGGATCGAAGAAACGACGGTCAACACCCTGCAGCCCGAACCGGCCGAAACCACCAGCGACGACCGCCACCTGAAGGTCCGCTACCCGCCGCTCGCGCCCGGCCGCACGCTCACCGTCTACGTCTCCCTGCAGGCCAACCCGAACGACGTCGGCACCCACAACGCCGACGTCGCCCTCTACGACGCCGACGAAGAGATCGCCTCGATCGACCGCACCCAGCTGAACTTTCCCTGATGGAGAGCCCCTGATGGACATCGTCATCCGCGCCGCGGTCATCTTCGTCTTCCTCTACCTGCTGATGCGGATGCTCGGCCGCCGCGAGCTGAGCTCGATGGAGCCCTTCGACATCATCCTCCTGGTCGTGATCGGCGACCTCGTCCAGCAGGGCGTCACCCAGAGCGACTACTCGGTCACCGGGGCGCTGCTGGCGATCTCGACGATCGCCCTGCTGACCGTGCTCGTCTCCTGGACCAGCCTCCGCGTCCGCCGGCTGCGCCCGATCCTCGCCGGCGAGCCGATCGTCCTCGTCGAGGACGGCGAAGTGGTCGAGCGCAACCTGCGCCGCCAGCGCCTGACGGTCGAGGAGGTCGAGTCCGAGGCGCGGCTGGAACAGATCCCGTCGCTGGCCGAGGTCCGCTGGGCGATCCTCGAGACGAACGGCCGCATCAGCTTCGTCGAGAAGGGGCGCTAAGAGTCTTCAGAGTCGCCGAGCGCCGCCAGCGCCTCCTCGGCGCTGTCGAAGACGAGCCCGTTCGAGGTGAGGCCGGTCATCGAGAGCACCCGCAGGACCTGGTCGGTCGGCGCGTAGACGACGAGTCGGTGCCCGTCCTCCTGCATACGGTTGTGCGCGCGCAAAATTACGGCGATCCCGGAGGAGTCGATGAAGGCGCAGCGCTCGAGGCCGACCAGGACCTGCTCGCACTGCTCGGCCGCCGCGGCCAAGACCTCGTCGAGCTGACCGGCGACCGCGAGGTCGAGCTCGCCTTCGATCTGGACGTCGCGGGCGCCGCCGTCGAGGTCGCGGACGCTGACCTTGAAGCGCTGCATCATCTGGGATCGCTGGGTCGGATCGGTGGCATGGTTAGACCTTCGGAAGTATCTGTTCTTCTCGTCAGGGTCCGCAAATCAGCCGCTCCGCTGAATCCCGTGCCTCGTTTATCGAGCGATGCGACGGTGCAGCGCCCCGTCAACATCGCCGCGATCCTAGCGTTGAGGACAACTTGACGCAACGCCGCAGAAAACTGCCCGCGCCGGAGGAGGTCGTGGCCGCGATCGTCGCCCTCGCCGACGACGGCTATTGCCGCCGCGGCGAGCTGCGGCAGCGCTTCCCGCGGCTCGGCGAGCGGGACCTGCGCCGGGCGGTGCGGCGAGCCGTCGGCCAGGGGCTGGTGCTGGAACGGCGCGGTCCCGACGGCGCCTGGCACGTCGCCGTCAGCAGCGAGGGTTGGAACCGGCACCGCAGCGGGTAGCAGGCTGCGGTGAGCGAGACCCCCGCCAACGGCAGCGCTCTCAAGGACCTGCCCAACCCGGTTGAGGGCTACGCCAGCCCGGACGAGCGCCCGCCGCTCCTCTCCTACCTCAGCTTCATGACCATCTTCGGAAGCCTGGTGGCGGCGGCGCTGGCGATCGCCAGGCGACAGGGCCGGGAGCTGCCGGACAAGACCTCGGCGGGCCAGCTGCTGCTGATCGGCACCGCCTCCCACAAACTCAGCCGAATCATCGCCAAGGACAAGGTGACGAGCCCGCTGCGGGCGCCCTTCACCGAACTCGAAGGCAAGGGCGGCCCGGCCGAGTTCGAGGAGCGCTCGCGCGGGACCGGCGTGCGCAAAGCGATCGGCGAACTGCTGATCTGCCCGTTCTGCCTCGACCTCTGGGTGATCGCCGGCTTCTCGGTCGGCCTGCTCTTCGCGCCCCGGGTTACCCGCTTCGTCGTCTCGCTGTTCGCGGCGCTGACGATCGCCGACTTCCTCCAGGTCGCCTACAAAGCCGCCGAGGACAAGGGACTCGGCTAGAGCCACGTGCCGCGGCCGCTCGAGCAGGCAGTCGTGGCGATCACCGGCGCCTCCAGCGGCATCGGCCGGGCGGCGTCGCTGCGGATCGCCCGGCGCGGCGGCGCGCTGGCGCTCTGCGCGCGCAACGAGGGGCCGCTGGCCGAGGTCGCCGCCGCGTGCGAGGCGGCCGGAGCCTCGGTCCTTCACCGCACCTTGGACGTCGGCGACGAGGAGGCGGTCGAGGCCTTCGCCGCCGCGGTCGAGGACCGCTTCGGCCGCATCGACGTCTGGGTCAACAACGCGGCGACGATGGCCTACGGGAGCTTCGGCGAGATCCCCTCCGAGGTCTTCCGCGGCGTCGTCGAGACCAACCTGATGGGCCAGGTGCACGGGGCGCGGTCGGCGCTGCGGCGCTTCCGCCGCCAGGGCGCGGGCGTCCTGATCAACATGTCCTCGGTCTGGGGCCGGGTGCCCTCGCCGCAGGTCGCCCCCTACGTGATCAGCAAGCACGCGGTCCGCGCCTTCTCCGAATGCCTGCAGGGCGAACTCGCTTCCGAGCCCGACATCCACGTCGCCGCGGTGGTGCCGCAGGCGGTCGACACGCCGATCTTCGAGCACGCCGGCAACTACACCGGCCGCCAGGTGCGACCGATCCCGCCGGTCCTCGACCCCGAGGAAGTCGCGGCCGGGATCGAGGCCTGCGCCGAGGACCCGCTGCGCGAGGTCAGCTACGGCCGCGCCGGTCGCGGCCTCGAGATCCTCCACGCAGCGGCGCCGCCGCTCTACCGCCGGCTCGCCCACCCCGCCTTCGTCCAGGGCACCTGGGGACAGCTGGCCGCCGACGCCGCTCCCGGCAACGTCCTCGGCTCGACCGGGCCGCACCAGATCGAAGGCGGCTGGCGCACGCGGCGGCGCGCTGCACTGCGCCGGGCCTTCTTCGCCGCTGCCGGCGGCGCCTTTTCCGGCATCTTGCGGAAGAGTTCCTGAGGTTTTGGTTTCCGACTGAGGGGGGTACCGTTTCCCCCAACATGCAGGAGGACAGGCTCGCCTGGATCTTCGGATCGTCCCGCAGCGGCAGCACCTGGCTGCTGAAGATGCTCTCCGACCTGGAAGGCGTAGTCCCGGTCGACGACCCCCACCTCGGCCACCACCTCGGCGTCTGGCGCCCGATCCCGCTCGCCTGGGCTGCCTGCGACGACCCGCCCGAGCTTAAGACGCTGCTCGAGGTCAAGGCCGAGGAGTCGGGCTACTTCTTCGCCGAGCGCCACCGCGAGGCCTGGTGGGAACCGCTGCGGCAGCTGATCACAGCACGCTTCGAGGCGCAGGCCGGCGAGGCCGGGGTCGAGGACCCCGAGCGGGCGGCGGCCTTCGTCGTCAAGGAGCCCGGCTCGCACGTGGCGCCGTTCCTCGCCGAGCTCTTCCCGCGGTCGAAGGTGATCTTCCTCCTGCGCGACGGCCGCGACGTCGTCGATTCCTGGCTCGACGCCTACAGCGACGGCTCCTGGGCGATACCCGGCGGCGCCTTCCCGGTCAACGAGGAGGGGCGGATCCCGCTGATCAGGTGGCTCTCGGAAGTCTGGGCGTACCGGAGCCGGGCGGTGAAGCAGGCCTACGACTCGCGCGCCGAGGGCGACCGCATCCAGATCCGCTACGAGGAGCTGCGCAGCGAGACCGCGGCCTGCCTTGAGCGGATCTGTGCGATGGTCGGGGTCGAGAACGACCGCGTCGGCGAGGTGGTCGAAGCCCATCGCTTCGAGAAGCTGCCGCGGACCGAGCGCGGCCGCCGCAGCTTCACCCGCCAGGCCCGCCCCGGCAGCTGGCGCGACAACCTCAGCGCCGCCGAGCAGCAGGCGATGCAGGAGGCGATCGGCCCGGCCCTGGCCGAGTTCGGCTACGAGGTCGACGAGCCGCTGGCGGCGGCGGGGTAGCGCGCCCTACGGACCGGAGCGCAGCCAGTCGAGCCAGCCGGCGGCGAGGACGAGCCGGGCGATCTCGGCGTAGCCGGCGGCGCCGGGATGGGTGCCGTCGCCGGCGGCGATCGAGCGGCGCCAGGTCTCGCTGGCGCGCAGCTCGTCGACCAGCGGCACGAAGGGGACGCGGTGGCGGGCGCAGCGCATCCGGAAGGCGTAGGAGAGCTCGGCGATGCGGTCGTTGAGGGCCTCGTCGTCGATCGGCGCCGGGCCGACGACGAAGCGGCGCAGTCCCAGCCCCTGCGACCCCAGCAGCACCTCTTCCAGCGCCAGCAGGGATTGCTCCTCGCTGCAGCGCCGGTTCGGGTCGCTAAGCGCCACGTCGTTGACGCCGAAGGCGAGGACGACGCGGGCGTCGCCTTCGTCGGGCGGGTCGGGCAGCCGCGGCCGCGCCTCGGCGCGCCAGCGGGCGGCGACGTCGGCCGAGGTCTCGCCGCCGACGCCGAGGTTGTAGGAGGTGGTCGGGATCCCCTCCTCCATCGCCGCGGCGACGACCCGCCCGGTCCAGCCGAGACCCTCCTCGTCGCCCACCCCTACGGTGTGCGAATCGCCGAAGAACATGAGATAACGCTCCACCGTCCCCGCCATGATTGCCGTCGTCTCTGATACCCACATGCCGAAGGGCAAACGCCAGTTGCCCGAAGAATGCGTCGAGAAGATCCGGGCGGCGGAGGCGGTGATCCACGCCGGCGACTTCTCCGAGGTCTCGGTCCTGAGCGAGCTGGAAGCGCTCTGCCCGGTCGTTCTCGGCGTCTACGGCAACGTCGACGAGCCGGCGCTTTGGCAGCGGCTGCCGGAAACGCTGGCGGTCGAGGTCGGCGGGCGCACGGTCGCGGTCGTCCATGATGCCGGGCCGAAACAGGGGCGGCTCCGGCGCCTGCGCAGCCGCTTTCCCGAGGCCGACGCGGTGATCTTCGGCCACAGCCACCTGCCCCTGCACGAGCAGGAGGGCGGCTTCCAGATCTTCAACCCCGGCAGCCCGACCGAGCGCCGCCGCGCCCCGCAGCCCTCGATGGGCCTCCTCCACCCGGAGCCGAGCGGCCTGCGCTTCGAGCACATCTGGCTCTAGCGAACTGCATCAACTTGATCATCTGCTGGGTGGTCAAGTTGATGCAGTTTGCCTCTCGGCACGGCGGGGGTAGCTGGAGCGCAACGTCCACCCCGAACAGGAGGAATCGATGGCTGAGCTGACGACTTTGGAGGAGAAGCTGGCGGAGGTACTGGGCCTCGCGGAAGCGGCTTCGAAAGCAACCGAAAAAGTCGAAGGCTTGGTCGACGACGAGGAGATCGTCGGGAAACTCCAGCAGATGCGCGAGGAGGCCGAGGAGACGGCGCGCCGCTGCACCGAGGTCGCCGAGGGGCGCGACGGCAAGAAGACCGCGATCCTCGACAAGGCGCGGGAGACCAAAGGCGAGGCCTCGGAGATGATGGAGACCTACCTCGGCGACGACGCCGACGGGCTCGACGGCTTCGAGTTCATGACCATGGCCGAGGCCGGCGAGGTCGGCCATTGGGCGGTGCTGGCGAAGCTGAACGAACAGGCCGGCGAGGAGCCGATCTCCGAGCTGACCGGGTGGGCGCTGCCGATCCAGGAACGGCACTTCAGCGAGACCAAAGAGGGGGCGCTGAAGCTGGCCGGCGACAAAGACCCCTACGAGGAGGCCTAGCCCGACGATGGCCGCCGGCGCCGACGCAGACCGCTTCCTGGCCATCTACCTCAACGACCACCTGGCGGGGGCCACGCTCGGCGTCGAGCTGGCCCGCCGCCTGCGGTCCTCCAACCAGGGCGACGCCGAGTTCGGCGCCCCGCTGGCGCAGCTCTGCACCGAGATCGAGGAGGACCTCGGGACCCTGGAACGCCTGATGGAGCAGCTCGGGGTCGGCCGCGACCCGGTCAAACCGGTCCTCGCCAAAGCAGCCGAGAAGCTCGGCCGCCTGAAGCTGAACGGCCGCATCCGCGGCTACTCCCCGCTCAGCCGAGTCCTCGAGCTCGAGTTCCTCTCCGGCATGGTCGGCGGCAAGCTCCAACTCTGGAACGCCCTGGAGCAGTCCTACGGCGAGTCCCTGGAAGGCTTCGACTTCCACGACCTGGCCGCAAGAGCCGACAGCCAAGGCCAACGCCTGGAAGACCTCCACCTAGCAGCAGCCCAACGCACCCTCCCAAGCGCCACCAGCACCACCCAAGGCATCCCGTAGCCCAGGGCGCCAGCGCGAACCTGCGACGACCAGGCGCTCCATCCGAACTGCATCAACTTGATCACCCTGCAGATGATCAAGTTGATGCAGTTCGGGCGAGGAGGGCTCGGCGGACGTTCTTGAGGAAGGGACTGGGGTCGCGTTCGAGCATCTTCGCCGTGGTCCGATGCACGTCGTAGCCGGCGGCGGTGAGCTCGACGTCCCGCTGATGGTCCTTCTCGAAGGCGAAGGGGTCGCCATGGTGGCTCCAGCTGTCGCTTTCGACGATGACCTTCTGATCGGTCCAGAGGAAGTCGACGAGGTGGCCCTCGACGAGAACGTTGACGGAGGGGGTCAGTGAGCTGATCTCCCGCCAGAGGGCAAGGAAGTCGACCTCCGGAGCCGACCGCGTCTCCAGCGCTTCGGGATCTACTTCAAGCGCGATCCGCCGCAGCTTCCCGACCCCTTTGCAGCCGCGCCGGCGAGCAATGATGCGGCCGAGGCGCGGCCAGGAGAAGTCATCCCGCTTGTAGGCCTGGACGAACATCCGCTCCAACCGCTTTGCGTCCGTCCGCGCGGCCAGATCGAGCAGGGCCCGCTCCATCGCCGCAGTCGGTATCCCCCGCTCCACGGTCACTTCGAATGAAAGGAGTCGCCGCGTCTGGTGAAGACGTACGCCGAGATGGCCATGCGGCCTGAAACCTCCAGACTGACGCAGGACGTCAATTTCGCCACGCGAGCCACAAAGGCCCCAGAGTCGGCCCGCATAGAAGTGCGATAGCACCGCTCCCGGTCCGCAAGCAAGAACTGCCGCCATCCAATGTCCCTCACGCAAGATGCGCTGGTGGGCAAGTGCGTATACGCCTTTGTGGAGCGGGATGAGGAGACCCGCTTCGCGGCGTCGAGCGAGCAGCTGGGGTCCGATCCCGAGCCCCACCAGCTGACGGTGGGCTAGGACGCCGTGCTGCCGCTCCGCCAGATCACGGATCGCCACCGTCGCCTCGCGATCTCTCACCGCAGCACCTCACCTTCCCGAACTGCATCAACTTGACCACCCAGCAGATGATCTAGTTGATGCAGTTCGGGGTGGGCGCTTTGGGTCGGCGGCATGGCCCGAACCCTCGCGGGGTAAGTCGCGCGGGTGGTGCGCGGTTTGCAACTTTTCGCGCCACGGAGACGCGTGGAAGTGTGACTTCGGCCGCTTCCGGGCGCCCTTATCGCGCTGTGCTTACGCCGCGGACATCGATACCGACCATTGGTCGGCTACCTGCTGGGCGGCTGCTTTCTCCTCGTCCAGGATCGATTCGGCTAGGGACACCGTCTCCTCGTCGCCGGCGCGCTGGGCTACTCGCTTCAGCAGCTCGTAGGCGGCAATCTCCAGGTTCTCTACCGCGTAGGAGAAGCCGGCTAGCTTGGCCGGGGTATCGGGCTGGGCGGCGAAGAAGGCGCCCCAGTTGAGGGCTCCCAGTTTCAGCATCGCGTCCTTGACCGCCGAGGGGCTGGCGCCGCGGTCGTCGAGGCGGCGCTCGATCTTCTCCAGGTGCCCTTCGGTCTCCTCCAGGTGGTGGGCGAAGGCCTCGGCCAGCGGCGCCGGCACGTCCATCTCCTTGCTTTTCTCCAGCAGCTGCTTCGACTGCCCCTCGAGCGCGTGGATGTCGGAGAGGTAGGAGTTGAGCTGCTCGCCGAGATCGTCGGGGTCGACTTCGCGCAGCGCCTGCTCGACCGCTTCGTCGAAGCCCGCCGCGACCCGCCCGGCCATCTCGCGCTCCTCGTCGGCGATCGCCAGCGCCATCTCCGCCGTCGCCGTGTCGCCGGCTTCGCGCGCCGCCCGCGCCAGCAGCTCGTAGGCGGCGACCTCCATGTGCTCGTAGGAGAAGGCGTGCATCGCCAGCTTCGTCGGGGTATCCGGCTGCGATTTGGCGAACAGGACCATCCCGAAGCCGCCCGCCTGCCCGGCGACGTCCTTCAGCTTCGAGGGCGAGGCGTCGTGCGCCTCGAGCCGCTCGCGCACCCGCTGCTCCTGGGATTCGGTCTCCCCAAGGTGGCGCTGGAAGGACTCCGACAGCGGCCCCTCGACCAGATCGGGAGCGCGCTTCATCTGCACGAGCGCCTGTTCCTCGATCGAGTGGGCGTCGGTGAGGTACTTGACGAGCTGGGTCTGCGGATCGTTATCTGGCATGACCCCCAGCTACCCGAACGACAGCACGGACACGCCTAAAGAAGTGCCCGATTCGGCAGAACCTGCCTCTACGCGCAGGCGAGATTTCCCGGCAGAAGCGGGGCTCTACGCGTAGGCGGGATCCTGATGGTCGTAGTCGGTCGCGTGCTGTCCCGCGAGCACGTGCAGACGCACCACCGTGCCGGCCTCGCCGGAGCGGATCTGGACCAGGTCGCAGAGCTGGTTGGCGAGCCAGAGACCGCGGCCACCCTCCTGCTCGAGCCCGGGCCGCAGCCGCCCGACCAGCTGCTCTTCGATCCGGCCTTCGTCCTCGACCTCGGTGATCACGGTGCCGTTCTCGCGCCAGAGGCGCAGCGTCCCGCTGCCGCCGCCGTGCATGACGCTGTTGGCGGCCAGCTCGCTCGCCGCGGTGACGAGATCGGCGATCGCCCGCGGCCCCATCCCGGCCCGCTCGCCGGCGGCGGCCACCCGCCGGCGCACCTCGGAGAGCTCGGAGAGGCCGAAGGCGAGCGTGTCCGGCCGCAGCCGCGGCGGCGGCAGCTCGCCGGCGAGGCAATCGGGGTCGGCGTCGAAGGCGGCGCTCGGCTCGGTCCGGCCCTCGCGGGAGATCAGCTTGTGGGTGGTCGCCGCCCGCTCCAGCTCGTCGTCCCGCAGCGCCAGGGCGTCGTAGGGGCAGAGCAGCTGCCAGGACCGGCTCTCGGCGAAGACGAGGTTGAGCAGCGCCTCGTGGCGGTGGCACTCCTCCATCTCGGCGGGCCTGCGCTCAGGCCAGGCCAGTTCGCTGACGCCGCAGACCGCGCGGCCGGGATGCTCGTCGACGAAGTCGCGCCAGAGCGGGATCACCCCCGCGGGGTTGCGCGCGACCTCTTCGATCCGGGCGAAGCGCATCATCTCCGCCTCGTTCCCCAGCTCGCCCCGAAGCAGCTCCGCCTGCTCCTTTCGCACCGCGACCAGGACAGGGCGACCCGCCTGCAGCGCGGCGCGCAGGAACGGGACCGTCCCTGCCAGGTACTCGTCGGCGCCCTCGAAGATCAGCGCCTGATGTTGAAAACCGGCGTGTTCCATGGCGTATTTCTCGTCAGATGATGTTCCCGCCTGAAATGCCCGTAAACGGTGTTTTGGTCACGTAACTCTGGGTACTCGGACAACTGGCACAACGGTCACAGCGCCTCTTGTGTCGATCGTCGAACCGCTCACTTCTCACGGCAACGCACGGAGATTGGGAGAGGCCCACCTGAGATCCCATTTTTCCAGAGCCGGAGGAGGACATGAACGCCCAGCCCGCAGCCCTCAGCAGCAAGGATGTCAGCAGGACCCACGAGGAGATCCGCCAGGCCCAGCCCCAGCCCGCCAGGACCCGGGACCGGCTTCTGCAGCGGGTGCTGATCGCCCGCAAGCGCCTGCCGCAAACTCCGGCGAGCGGTTTGGCAAAAACTCGGTAGTGCGGTAGGCTCGCCTCAGGGTCAGGTCGGTACCTCCCGTGCGGTAACCAGCTGACTCGCCGAATCAAGGCAAGACCGTCGGGCGCCTCCAGGTGTCCCGGGACTTCCCGAATCTGTCTCTACAAGGGAGGTCCCCGAAGTGCCTACTACCGACTTTCAGGTCCACGATGGCCTGCTCGCGGTCCAGCAGACGTCCGAAGGCCGGCGAACGCGAATCGCGCTCAAGGGCGAGATGGATCTGGCCAACGTCGAGAGTGCAGCCTCGACCCTGCAGGAAGCGCTGCGCAGCGGCCAAGACGTGGTCGTCGATCTCGCCAAGCTCGAGTTCCTCGATTCGACCGGCGTCGCGATGCTGGTCGCGGCGATGCGCGACGGTGGCGAGCGTCTCAGCTTCCTGCCGAGCGAGTACGACGCGGTCCGCCGCCTCCTCAGCCTCACCGGCCTCGAGGAGCGGATGACTCTCGCCGCCGCGGCGATCGCTCCCGCTGTCCGCGAGGAGGTCGACCCCCAGCCGCTGCAGCCGGCCGCCTAGCGCGACTCAGCCAGGCGCCGGCGCAGCTGCCGCTCGGAGTGGGCGGCGACGGGGATCACCGAATTGCCGTAGCGGACGCCGCCGAAGCGCAGCCGCTGCAGCACTGCCAGCCAGGCGCAGACCCCGCGCTCGAGGACCCAGACGGGGGCGAGCAGCGAGGAGGTGGCGGGAAAGACCCGAGCGCCACCGGCTCGCCGGCGCCCCACCTCAGCCCCGACGACAGCGAGCGCTGCCGCCACGGGCAGCGGCCCGATTTGTCGAAGACCACGTCGCCGACGGGACGATCGATCTCCATATATGCGTCTCTTCGTCCCGTCGGCTTGTCTGAGGTGCGCTTCGAGGGCCAGCAGCGGCAGGACCGCCAGCCAGAGGGCCATCCGCAGCGGCAGGGCGAAGTCGTCATAGGCCTGACGGGTGCGCTGGCCCCAGAAGTGGGTGGCCGAAGGCGGGACGCGGGCGACATAAAGGTCTAGCGGCGAGATGATGCTGCCGCCGTGGGCGCGGACCGTCCGCATCAGCTCGAGGTTCTCGAAGAGGACGTCGCCGTCGTACATCCCCATCGCCAGCATCCGCGAGCGCCGCACCGCCAGCGTCCCCGGGAAGTCGCGGCCGAGGCTGCGGTTGAGCAGCGTCCGCGCGGTGTCCCAGCGGGCGTGCCAGGGCAGGCGGCTGAAGTAGTTCTGGGGGCGGACGAGGTCGTAGCGGTCGAGCAGCTCGGCGGCGCGGCGCAAGGCCTCGGGCTCATAGCGGACGTCGTCGTCGGCGATCACCACCCGCTCGCAGGAGGCCAACTCCACCCCGGTCCGCACCCCCGCGACTTTGCCCATCAGCCACTCCTCCCCCTCTCCCGGCGGCACGTGCCGCACGTGCTCCCCCCAAGCGGCGGCGTTGCCGGCAAAGACGTCGGGGTCGGAGCCGTCGACGACGATCACCTCGGCGACCAGGTACGCGATCTCCGCCAGGTACGCCGCCAGCTCCCCCCGCTGCGCCCCGTCCCGCCAGCGCACCGGCACCACATACGCCAGGTCCAGTCGATCGAACCGCATCAACTTATCCACCTGGCAGATAGTCAAGTTGATGCAGTTCGCCTATCACCGGCGGCCTTGGGCTAGGCGGGGACGGCGGCTGGCTCGCGCAGCGAGCTCTCGCCGCGCTCCCAGTTGTCCATCAGGTGGGTCGCCCAGCGGGCCTCCAGCTGCAGCAGCGCCCGGGCGCCGAAGAGGATGTCGGCGGCGACCTCGGGCTCGTCGGCGGCGAGGCCGCCGGCCAGGTCCCAGGCGGCGATGTTCTCGTGCACGGCGTCGGCCTCGACGTGCTCGTCGTAGAAGTGGGTCGCCTCGCGGCTGCAGCCGAGCCGGCGCAACCCGTTGCCGTAGCGGCGGTTGGGGATCGAGGAGGTCATCTCAAAGCCGGCGAGGTGACCGACGAGGGCGCCGCGGCGGCGCCGGTGCAGGCCGAAGAGGCTGATCAGGTTGACGGTGGCGAGCGTCACCCCCGGTAGCTGCTCCAGATAGGCGCCGTAGGCCGGATCGAGCCCTAGCGCCGCCATCGTCTTCGCGAACAGGACCGAGTGCATGCGCTCGGCGCTGCCGCCGCCGTACTCGTCGGCCTGGACCTCGAGCAGCGCCGCCTTCGGCCGCGGCGAGAGCCGCGGGATCGCCCAGGAGTGCGGGTCGGCCTCCTTCAGCTGGTAGGCGGAGCGGTGGATGACGTGCTCGTGTATCTGCTCCAGCGTCCCCTGCGTCTCCATGTAGCGCGAGAGCGGCGGTCCCGGATCCTCGGCGACGATCGCCTGCAGCGCCGCGCCGACCGAAGCCAGCTCCCCTTCCGCCGCCGGCTCGACCAGCGCGTCCACCGCCGCCTCGAAGGGACGCTCCAGCTCCGCCCGGAAGCCGAGCAGCGATGGCGCCCACTCCCAACGCTCGTCGACGCCGCGGATCCCGCTGTAGTGCATCTCGTAGGCGATGTAGAGCGCCAGCTGCAGGTCGTCGTCGGCGATCGGATCGAAGGGCTCGACCGCGCCCGGCGCCTCCAGCCCCTGATCCGGCGGCCCCTCCAAAGCCTCGAAAAGACGCTCGCTCAGCGGTCCCCGCGGCGAGGGCAGCTCGATCAGCCGCCCGGCCATGGTTCCTGTCCGCTCGGCGCCCGGAAGCCGATCAGCTTGTGGGTGCCGTCGCAGAACGGGCGCATCTGCGATTTGCCGCAGCGGCAAAGCGCGATCGTCTGCCGCTCGGTCGGCAGCTCGTTCCCCTCCTGGTCGCGCACGACGAAGTCCCCTCGCACGAGGTAAGGGCCGTCGGGATAGGGAGTGATCGTGACTGGAGAGGACTGGTCGTGGTCGGGGTCCACCTGTTCGGCTTACCCGGAGCGGGAGCTGATAAATCCCGGAGCCCCGTGGGTAGATGAACGGCATGACCGAGCAACCAGCCACCACCCAGGGGGAGTCGAGGGACGGGTCAGGCTACGAGTCGATCAGGGCCGAGATCTCGCGCGAGATGGTCCGCCTCTACAAGGACCTCTTCGGCCGCGGGCCGACCAAAGCCCGGACCGAGTTCGCGGGTCCCGACATCGTCATCTGCACCTTGGAGAACACCTTCACGCCCGCCGAGCGGAGCCTCGCCGAGATGGGCGAGCACCAGCGCCTGCGCGACACCCGGATGTACTTCCAGTCGGCGACCGCGGACAAGTTCCGCGAGATCATCGAACGGTTGACCGGGCGCAAGGTGCGGGCCTTCATCAGCGGCCTCGACGCCGGCGTCGACGTCTGCTGCGAGGTCTTCTACCTCGAAGACGGCCGCCCCGACGGGGGCTGAGCCTCCCGCCCTCGATCGCGAAACCGCGAGGACCCGGACATATTCCGGTTCCTCGCGGTTTCGGCGGCGCTAGCTGCCGTCGCCGTTCTGGCGCTGCTCGCTCTTGCGGGTCTCCTTTGCCGCCGCCGCGGCTTCCTGGAGCGCCTCCGCCTCGCGCGCCGCCGCCGCTGCCTGCTCTTTTGCCGCCAGGCTCTCTTCTTTAGCCTCGAGCTTCTCCAGCTGCGCGGTCTTCTCGGCTTTCGCGTTCGAGCGTTTCACTTTCGCCGCCGATTTCTTCGCTTTGCGCTTCTTCTCTTTCTCTTTCTCGGCGGCTTTGGCCTCGCGGTCGCGACGGCGTTGCTCGGCTTTGCGGCGCTCCTGCTCGGCTTTGCGCCGGGCTTCGGCGGCCGCCTCCGCGGCGGCTTTGCTGAGCTCGGCCTGGCGCTGCTCGGCCTCGCGCTCCTCGACCTCGGCTTTCTCGCGCAGCTCCACCGCGCGCTCGCGCTCTTTCGTCGCCAGCAGCGCGGCGCGGCCTTCTTCGCGCAGCTCCGGGTCGCGAAAGAGGACGCCGGTGGCGCTGCGGGCGCCCGCCTCGGCGCGGTCGACCAGGTGCTTCGCCTGGGAATCGGAGCCCCCGAGGGCGCCGATCGCGAGGTCGGCCGGCATCCGCGCCAGCTTGATCGACGAGTTGAAGATCGTTTTCGGGATCGTCGGCAACGGCATCTAGCTCTCCTCCTTCGGGTCGATGACTGCGGCGGCCTCTTCGGCGCGGTCGGCTTCGCGCTGCAGCGCCGCCGCCTCCTGCTTGGCCTCGCTCTTCTCGGCCGCGGCCTCCTGGCGTTTGGCCTGCGCGCGCTGTTCGCCGTTCAGGCGCTCGCGCTCGGCCTGCGCTTTCTCGACCTGGGCCTGCTGGGCGGCGAGGCGCTCGTCCTCGGCCCGTTTGCGCTCGGCCTCCTCTTCGGCGGCGATCTCCTGCGCCTCCAGTTCGACCTCGCGCCGCTCGGCCTCGGTCTCGGCGCGCTCGGCCTCGATCTCGGCTTCCTGATCCTTGCGCTGGGCCTCCGCGGCCTGCTCGGCCGCCTCGGCCTGGGCGTCTGCCTGGACCTCCTGCAGCTGCCCCTCGCGGTGCAGATCTTCGTTGCCCAGCGCCGCTCCCGCGGCCTGCTTGACCTTGCCGACCACTTTGCCCAGCGGGCCGCCGGCGACGCGCTCTTGCTCGCTCACGCGCGTGCTCCTTTCAAGTTCGTCCTCTCGAAACCCATTGCGGCTCGTCTACCCAAGCGAGGGGCGCAGCGAACCGTGCAAGGAGTCACATACCGCGCGAAGAGAGGTGGCGTTCGT
>DASTGL010000185.1:0-3269 GCA_035719145.1 Solirubrobacterales bacterium | reverse complement strand
GAGATCGCCGCCCGCGTCGAGGAGCTGGTGGCCGAGCTGGATCAGGCGCCGGCGGCGCCCGAGTAGCGCAGCGAGCCGGGGGTGTCGAGGTCCTCCCCGGTCTCCAGCAGCGTCTTCAGACCGGAGAGGATCATCGGCCAGCCGCCGAACAGCTCGCTGTTGGCGTCGTCGCTCAGCTGGTCGTGGGTGACGCGGAGCTGGCAGGAGGTCCCGACCGGGACGATCTCCCAGGTCACCCGCGTGGTTCCTTCGCTCTTCACCTGGTCGCTCCAGAGCGCGTTGAAGCTCTGGACCAGGCGGCGCGGCGGGTCGACCTCGAGGTTCTCGCCGCTGGCGATGTCGATCACCCCGGGCACGCCGGACCTGTACTCCGAGCCCTGCGTCCACTCCGACGCGGTGCCGACGCCGAAGCTGTAACGCGCCCGCATCTCCTCGCTGGTGATCGCCTCCCAGAGGCGCTCCGGCGTCGTCTTGATGTAGATCTCGAACACGGTCATCGTGCCGCGCCCGCCGACCACTGCGTAGGCCTGGTCCTCAGTCATTTCTTGTCCTCGCTCTCGATGTCTCTTTTCAGCTCGCTGAGCGCCGAGGCCCAGGGCTCCGCGTACTTGCCCACCCACCTGTCGTGGATGAGCCGGATCGGGACGGGGTTGAGGAAGTGCAGCTTCTCGCGGCCGCGCTTGCGCGTCGTCACCAGTCCCGCCTCCTCGAGCACCCGCAGGTGCTTCATCACGCCGAAGCGGGACATCGGCAGATCCGCTTCCAAGGCGCTAAGCGACTGCCCGTCCCGCTCGAAGAGCCGGTCGAGCAGCTCGCGGCGGGTCGGATCCGCCAGCGCCTTGAAGACCTCGTCCATGCGAGGGACTATAGGTGACTAAATAGTCACATGTCAAGAGAACGGGGCTACACGTCGACCGAGCCGCTGATCACGGTTTCGCAGGCGCCGCCGACCCAGATCGTTCCGTCGTCATCCTGGGAGACGTGGATGCGGCCGTCGCGGCCGATCGCGCTGCCCTGGGCGGCGATGTACGGGGCTTGCAGGCGACCGCTGCCGAGCAGCCACTGCGCGACTCCGGCGTTGAGGCTGCCGGTGACCGGGTCCTCGGCCGCCACCCCGTTGATCGGGAAGAAGGCCCGCACCTCGATCGCCGCCTCCGAGCCGGGCGGGTGGAAGCCGACGGCGCCGACGTCGAAGTCGAGCTGGCCCGGGCGCAGCTCCAGCACCCGCTCCGCGCTCTCCAGCAGCACCGCGATCCAGCTGAAGCCGTTGTCGACCCACTCGACGGCGAGCATCTCGGCCGGATCGAGCCCGAGCGCCGCCGCTACCCGCGCCGCGTCCTCCGGCGAGGCTGAGCCCGAGCGCCGCAGCGGCGGCGCGGCGAAGGCCAGCCGGCCCCCGTCCCGGCGAATTCGCACCAACCCGACGCCGCACTCCTGGACGATCTCGTCCGGCTCGCGAGCCCCTCCCCCGGCTCCGAGCCAGGCGTGGCAGCTGCCGAGGGTCGGGTGGCCGGCGAAAGGGGCCTCCAGCTCCGGCGTGAAGATGCGCAGGCGGTAGTCGGCTTCGGGATCCTCCGGCGGCAGCACGAAGGTCGTCTCCGAGAGGTTGGTCCAGCGGGCGAACCGCTGCATCTCCTCGGTCGAAAGCCCCTCCGCGTCGAGGACCACCGCCACCGGGTTCCCCGAGCAGGGCCCGCTGCCGAAGACGTCGACCTGGGCGAAGCGGCGCTCCATCGCCGCGAGTCTTGCAGCGCTAGGGCGCGACGTGCAGTTCGAGCGCGTGGATCTGGTGCTGGCCGTAGGAGCCGGTCTGGACCGGGCCGGCGGCACTGATGACGTCGCCTGGGCCCGGCAGCGGGTGCGGCCGCAGGCCCTTGCGCACGTCTATAGCGGTCAGGCCCGGCAGCGTGATCCCCTGCGGGTCGCGGACGACGAAGTGGGCATCGCCGTCGCCGTCGGGATCGACGCGCTCGACGTAGACGATCGGGCCGACCGTTTCCCGGCAGGCGGGATGCCCGGGCGGGCAGTGCGAGGGCTGCGGTGTGCCAGGGCCTATGGCGAGGGCAAAAGCCATCAGGGCGGAAAACAGTTCAGCGATCACGCTTCGAGTATCGCGAAGCTAAACGGCCAGATCCGCGCCCGTCGGGAGGATGTGCTCCAACTCCACCCGATGGTCGAGTTCGAGCGCGAACGGGATTCCCTCTTCAACGAGAGGGACGATTTCCTCGTAGGTGTCGGCTATGGCCGTCCAGCCTTTGACGTCGGGGGACTTTGCCCACCAGCCGCCTTCCTCGTAGTGGTAGATGACGCGAACAGGTTTCATCTCATTCCTCCAGGTCACAGTAGCTCTCGCGCCTCGTCTTCTGCAAGACCTACATCTCCGACAAGAATCTCACGGACCATGTGCGACCGAACAGTTGCACGGTCGTGATAGGCAAACACCAGTTTCGGATAGTCGGGCGACAACAGTCGTCGATGCGAGCCCTTTTGCCGGACCACCCGATACTTCAGCGGCTCGCGTTCGAGGACGGCGAGGAGGCGCCGGGCCTTCATCGAGGGGAAACGGTGGCTCACCGTCCCCTAAGGGAGGACGGATGCCTATCTCTCCCCCTCTACATGCGGTAAACGGGCGCGGCTTGCGGGGAAAGAGGAGCGTTGGCGCAGGCGGCCAGGGCCTGGCTGAGGACCTTGCGGGTGTCGCGGGGGTCGATGACGCCGTCGTCCCAGAGGCGGGCGGTGGAGTAGAAGGGCTTGCCCTGCTCTTCGTACTGGTCGTGGAGGAGCTCGGCGGTCTCGGGCTGGCCTACCTCCTTCATTACTGCGGCGGCCATCTCGCCGCCCATTACGGAGATCCTCGCGTTGGGCCACATGAAGAGGAAGCGGGGCGAGTAGGCGCGGCCGCACATGCCGTAGTTGCCGGCGCCGAAGGAGCCGCCGACGATGACGGTGAGCTTGGGGACGCGGGCGGTGGAGACGGCGGCGACCATCTTCGCCCCGTCCTTGGCGATCCCGCCCTGCTCGTACTTGGAGCCGACCATGAAGCCGTTGACGTTCTGGAGGAAGACGAGGGGGATGCGGCGCTGGTCGCAGAGCTCGACGAAGTGGGCGCCCTTGAGGGCGCTCTCGCTGAAGAGGATGCCGTTGTTGGCGACGATCCCGACCGGGTGGCCGTCGAGGCGGGCGAAGGCGCAGACGAGGGTTTTGCCGTACTTCTCCTTGAACTCCCGCAGCTCTCCCCCGTCGACGATCCGCCGCATCACCTCACGGAT
>DASTGL010000184.1:0-3164 GCA_035719145.1 Solirubrobacterales bacterium | reverse complement strand
ATCGCCTCGCGCTGGCGGACGGTGAGCGTCCCGTCGGGCGCCTCGAGCTTTTGTCCGGTTTCGTCGGTGACGTCGCGTTCGATGCCGTCGACGATCCGCTCGGCCTCGTCCTCGCGGCCGTGGATGAACAGCCAGCGGGGCTCTCGGGCACGTGTCGGCGGACGAGCAGGATCGCCAGGCCCAGCACGGCGCCGATGCCGAACGCGACGCGCCAGCCGACGTCGGCGGCGAAGATGCTCGTGTTGAGCAGCAGCAGCGAGCCGAGCGCGCCGAAGGCGGCGCCGAGCCAGTAGGAGCCGTTGATGAACAGATTGACCTGGCCGCGCACGCGGGCCGGGATGAGCTCGTCGATCGCCGAGTTGATCGCCGCGTACTCGCCGCCGATGCCGGCGCCGGTGAAGAAGCGGCAGAGGTAGAAGTACCAGGCGGTCCAGGAGAAGGCGGTGGCGATCGTGGCGACGATGTAGACGCCGAGGGTGACGAGGAAGAGCCTCTTGCGCCCGAGCCGGTCGGTCAGCTGTCCGAAGAAGAGCGCACCGAGACAGGCGCCGCCGACGTAGAAGGCGGCGGCGGTGCCGATCTGGCTGGCGTCCATGACGATGCCGCTGCCCTTTTCGGTCAGCCGGTCGCCGATGCTGCCGACGATCGTCACCTCGAGGCCGTCGAGGATCCAGACCGTCCCCAGGCCGATGATCACCATCCAGTGAAAACGAGACCAGGGAAGTCGGTCCAGGCGGGCCGGGACCTGGGTCTCGATCGTCCCCATCTGAGCGTCCCCGTTGCTCATCGCAGCTCCTCTCCTCCTCAAGGAATGGTTTCGACCTCATTCCATTCCCGGAAGGAGCAACAACCGAAACATGATCTTCCGCCGGGGGGATGGCGGTTGGAGGCGGCCCTGCCGGCGGCGCCGCTCGACTGGAGAGCGGGCCGCGGCTAGGCGAAGACGAAACTGGGAAAAGCTAGGAAGCGGCGCCCTTGGCCTCGTCGGCCGAGTCGGCGTCCTTCAGTTCTTTGGCGTTGGGCGACTTGAAGTGCAGGAGGTGAACCTTGGCGAGGGTCCCGTCTTCCTTGCTCTCGGCGACGCGTTCGCTGGCGACGGCCTGGATCTCCATCAGCCGGTCGAACGTGCCTTTGAGGAGGGTCGAGACTTCGTTCCAGCCCTCTTTGTCGAGCACCATCGGCGTGCGGCTGATGTGAACCTCGTCCACTTCCTCGAGGGTTCCCGATCGCGAGGCCGCCTCGATGTCCTCGAAGATCGATTTGAGCACGGCGGTGGCCATGCCTGGTCGAAGGCTGGCCGGCATCTGCGCCCACTGGTCATCGGTGAGCAGCTGACGGCGAGTCGCCCGGTAGAAGTGCTCGGTGGCACCGCGGCGCTGCTTCGTATCGACCAGCTCGATGCAGTCGTATTTCTCCAGCACCCGCACGTGGTACGCGACGAGATTGAGGCTCTCGTCGAGCTGCTGGGCGAGCATGTTCGGGCTCGCGATCTTTTCGTTGAGGATGATCAAGATCTGCACCCGCAGGGGGTGCGCGAAAGCTTTCGCGACGATCTGTTCAACGCCGTCTTTTTTGTTTTTCGTCTTCGGCAAGGCCTTGTTCCTTAGCTCGGTTTCCAGGGGCAATGGCCGATAACAAGACTTTACAGCCTGTCAATCAGGAATTTCACAACGCTCCCGCTTTTTCCGATTATTGACGAGTTTTCCTGGACGCACCTTGATTGCTGGAATCATTTAGAGTATTCATTGCTCAGTTGATTTAGACCGCAAGTCCCGAAGCCGGGACAAGAGGCACGTCAAGGGAGAGAAGGAGGTGGGAGCTGTGCAGATGGCACCGATGCAGGAGCGCGTCACTCCGATGGCTGGATTCATCAAGGGGAACTAAGAGGTCTGCCTGGGACGGCGATCGGGGCGCTCGAGAAGCTTCAGGGATCTCCGGAAGCTTCCTCTGGTCGTCGTCGCGATCGCCGTCCCCTCGCTTGCAGCCTGCCGGGTCGTCACCGGTCCAGCAGCTCGTTGAACCGCAGCGCTGCCCGAGTCGGGGCGACGAATTCCTCTCCGCGATGGAGAAGACCGGCGGCGCTGAGATCGCGCACGGCCCGTTCAACCGCGTCGTGGGTGGCGAAGTCGCTCTCTCTGGCGCCGAATTCCCGCGCCAGCTCGGCCAGCGTCAGCCGCGTCGGGTGCAAATCGAGCAGTTGCCGCAGCACCGCGGATTCGACGGCTTCGTCTTCTGCCCAGGTGGTTCTGTATTCCTCACTCGTCTTCGTCGTCATGGCCCCTCCCGTGCTCAAGTGGAGGCGGCGCCGGAACTCTCCGGCCCGCCGTCAATTCCCGCGCGACTATAGGGACCGGCGGAGACGTCCTGTCTGTAGGTCTTATGTCTGCAACGTCTTTGTAACGAGAAGGCCTAAGCGTCCTCGCGGACGCCGCCCATCTCGGTGAAGACCGCGGTGTAGCCGCCGTCCTCGCGCTTCTCGTCGGCGATCACGTGGGAGACGGCGTTGATCAGCGCCAGGTGGGTGAACGCCTGCGGGAAGTTGCCGAGGTGGCGGCCCGACTCGGCGTCGAGCTCCTCGGCGTAGAGGTCGAGCCAGCCGGCCGCCTCGAGCAGGCGCTCGCAGAGCTCGCGGGCCCGCTGCCGCTCGCCGATCTCCGACAGCGCCGAGACCAGCCAGAAGGAGCAGATCAAGAAGGTCCCCTCCTTGCCGTGCAGGCCGTCGTCGGTCTCGTCCACCTTGTAGCGGCAGACGAGGCCGTGCTCGGTCAGGTCCTCGGCGATCGCGTTGACGGTGTCGCGCACCCGCGGGTCGTCGGGCCGCAGAAAGCGGAAGAGCGGGATCAGCAGCAGCGAGGCGTCGAGGGCGTCGGTGTCGTAGTGCTGGCGGAAGACTCCGTCGCGCACCCCGCGCTCGAGGATCTCGGCTTTGATCTCGTCGGCTTTCGCCTGCCACTCCTCGGCGATGGCGCGCCATTGGTCGCCGCGCTCGCCCTCCGGGACCCAGCGGGCGAGGCGGGCGCCGCGGTCGACCGCGACCCAGATCATCAGCTTCGAGGAGACGTAGTGCTGGGGCTCACCGCGTGACTCCCAGATCCCCTGGTCGGGGTTTGGCCAGGCTTCAATCGCTGCTTCGACCTGGTGGCGAATCAGCTCCCGGTCCGCCT
>DASTGL010000183.1:0-6078 GCA_035719145.1 Solirubrobacterales bacterium | reverse complement strand
GGTCACCGCCGGCGGCACCCGCGAGCCGATCGACACCGTCCGCTTCATCGGCAACCGCTCCAGCGGCCGGATGGGCATCGCCTTGGCGGCGGCAGCGGCAAAGCGCGGGGCGGAGGTGGCGCTGATCGCCGCCAACGTGTCCCTACCCGCGCCCGCTGGGGTGCGGCGGATTGACGTCGAGACCGCCGCCGAGCTCGCCCGCGCTGTCGGCGAGGAGTTCCCCGCCTCTCACGTCCTGCTGATGGCCGCGGCGCCGGCCGACTTCCGCGCCGCCGAACCCGCGGCGGGGAAGCTGAAGCGCCAAGAGGGCCTCGATCTGCACCTCGAGCCGACCGAGGACATCCTCGCCGCGCTCGCCGCCAGTCGCTCGCAGGAGCAAACGATCGTCGGCTTCGCCGCCGAAGCCAGCGCGAGCAGGGAGGAGGCGGTCGAGCGCGCCCGCGGCAAGCTCGAGCGCAAGGGCGCCGACCTGATCGTCTTCAACGATGTCTCCGATCCGGAGATCGGATTCGAGAGCGAGCGCAACGCGGTCACCCTGATCGGCCGGGAGGCCGAGAAGGAGGTCGCGATCGCCTCCAAGGACGAGATCGCCGAGGCGATCCTGCAGGAGGTCGACCGGCTGCGGGAAAAATCAGGTAGGCCGGCGCACTAAGCGGGCTATACTGGTCCCAAGCTTTTCTGTCCTATGCGGTGTCGAGGAGTGGGCCTGGCCCACTTTTTTTACGCCCGGACCCCAAAAAACCGACCCCGATTGGCGTACCGCCCCAGGCATGGCAGACCCCACCGAGCAAGAAATTCGACAGCAGATCTCAGAGCTAGACAGCGACATCGACCTCGTCGCCCTCGAGAAACCGAGGAACGACGCCCTGCGCCTCTTCATCGACCACCCCGGCGGCGTCGATCTCGCTCTCTGCGAACGAGTCACCAAACATCTGCAGCACCTGCTGGTCGATTATTCCCTCGAGGTGTCTTCGCCGGGGCCGAAGTACCGAGACCGCCGCAAAGCCACCAGTTCCGAAACCAAGGAGTCGCTTCAGTGAGTAAAGAGATCGTCGACGCAGTCAAAGCGCTCGAGCAAGAGAAGGGGATCGCGGCCGATCGGCTGATGGACGCGCTCGAGGACGCGCTGCTCTCCGCTTACAAGAAGACTCCCGGCGCCGCCAAATACGCGCGGGTCGACCTCGACCACGAAACCGGCGACTTCCGCGTCTTCGAACTGATCCTGCCTCCCGAGCTGGAGGAGAAGCTGCTGGCCGAAGCCGCCGAGCAGCAGGAGGAGCCCGAAGTCGACCCGGAGACCGGCGAAATGAAAGAGCCGGAGGACCCTGAGCTCGACCCGGAGATGATCGCTCCCTACGAGGACCAGATCGACACCCGCGACGTCACCCCCGACGACTTCGGCCGGATCGCCGCCCAGACCGCAAAGCAGGTGATCCTGCAGCGGATTCGCGAGGCCGAGCGGCAGATGATGTACGACGAGTACCAGGACCGGGTCGGCGAGCTGATCACCGGGATCATCCAGCAGTCCGACAAGCGCTACACGCTGGTCCAGCTGCGTGAGCGGGTCGAGGCGCTGCTGCCGAAGTCAGAGCAGGTCTACAACGAGCGCTACGACCACGGGATGCGGGTCAAGGCCGTCATTACTGATGTTTCCGACTCGACCAAAGGGCCGGCGATCGTCGTCTCCCGCCGCAGCCCGGAGCTGATCAAAAGCCTGTTCGAGCTCGAGGTGCCGGAGATCGCCGACAAGCTGGTGGAAATCACCGGCGTCGCCCGCGAGCCCGGCTACCGCTCGAAGATCGCCGTCGTCTCCCACGCCGACGGGGTCGACCCGGTCGGCGCCTGCGTCGGCCCGCGCGGCTCGCGCGTCCGCATGGTCGTCTCCGAGCTGCGCGGCGAGAAGATCGACATCATTCCTTACAACGAGGAGCCCGCCCGCTTCGTCGCCAAAGCGCTTTCGCCGGCGCGCGTGCGCGAGGTGATCGTCGACGACGAGGAGCGCCAGGCGACCGTGATCGTTCCCGACGACCAGCTCTCGCTGGCGATCGGCCGCGACGGCCAGAACGCCCGCCTCGCCGCCCGCCTCACCGGCTGGCGGGTCGACATCAAGTCCGAGACCGAGTTCGCCTCCGAAGAAACCGACATCGAGATCGAGGGCGAAGAAACCTTCGACGGCCGCTGCATGGCGGTGCTGACCACCGGCCGCCGCTGCCCCAACGCAGCGATCCCGGGCTCGACCTACTGCGGCCTGCCTGCCCACCAGGCGCTCTCGCGCTTCGAGACCAGCCAGACCGCGATCATCGCCGACCTCTCCGAGGCCGAGGTGGAAATCCTCGCCGACCCCGACGCCGACGAAGGCACGGTCGAAGAGATCGTCGCCCGCGCCGAGGCAAACTTCGTCGAGCCGACGGAGGAATCCGAAGAGGAGGCACCGCCGGCCGGGGAATCCGCCGACGAGGTTGCCACCGAGGAGGCAATCGAAGAGGACATCCAGCAGGAGGCCACGGAAGCCGAGGAAGTAAGCGGCGAGACCCTGGGTGACGATCCCGAAGCCGCTGAGGAAGTCCCGGCTGAGCAAGCCGAAGAGGTTGTCGAGGAGGCGGAGCAGGCCTAGTGGCTAAGAAGCGGGTTCACGAGATCGCGAAAGCGCAGGGCGTCAGCTCGAAAGAGCTGCTGGCCGCCCTGAAAGCTGCCGGCGTCGAAGCCAAAGCGGCTGCCTCGACCGTCGAGGAGGCCGACGCGCTGAAGGCGATCTCGGCCGCGAAAGGCAACGGCGGCGCTGAAGCGACGAAGAAAACCGCTCCCGCGGCCGCCGCGCCAAGCGAGGCAAAAGCGACTGCCGCCGGCACTCCGAAAGCGCCGGCGCCACAGCAGCCCGGCGGCAAACCAGCCGGGAAACGCCCGTCGACTTCGACCAAACCGGTACGCGCCGGCGGCGCCCCGCAGGGCTCAGCCGGCGGCGCCAGCTCGAAAAAACGCCGCGTCGTGATCGACTCGCAGGCATCGCGCCGCGAGCAGATGGGCGGGCCACCGCCGCAGCGCCCGCCACGTCGCCGCGGCGGTCGCCGTCGCCGCCCGCTGCTCGAGGAGCCGCCGATGGGTCCGGCGACCCCGGCCGAGCCCGAGGCGGTCAAAGTCAACTCCGGCGCCACCGTCCGCGAGGTCGCCGAATCGCTTGGCCTGGCCCCGGCCGAGGTGATCAAAAAACTGATGATGATGGGCGAGATGGCGACGCTCACGCAGACCCTCACCGACGACTCGGTGAAGGCGATCGCCGACGAGTACGACCGCAAAGTCGAAATCGTCCACGCCGCCGACGAGGAGCCCGAGGAGCCGGAGTTCTCCGACGCCGACGAGGACCTGGTCGACCGGCCGCCGGTGGTCACGATCATGGGCCACGTCGACCACGGCAAGACCTCGCTGCTGGACGCGATCCGCGAGACCGAGGTCGCCGCTGGCGAGGCCGGGGGGATCACCCAGCACATCGGCGCCTACCAGGTCCACCACGACCAGAAGACGATCACCTTCCTCGACACCCCGGGCCACGCCGCCTTCACGGCGATGCGCGCCCGCGGCGCCAAGGTCACCGACGGGGTGGTCGTCGTGGTCGCGGCCGACGACGGCGTGATGCCTCAGACCAAAGTGGCGATCGACCACGCCCGCGCCGCCGACGTGCCGATGCTGATCGCCGTCAACAAGATCGACAAAGAGGGCGCCAACCCCGAAAAAGTCCGTGGCGAGCTCGCGCAGATGGAAATCACCCCCGAGGAGTGGGGCGGCGACACCGTCTTCTGCGAGGTCTCGGCGAAGACGCGGGAGGGCCTCGACAACCTGCTCGACATGATCCTCCTGGTCACCGAGCTGGAGGAGCTGACCGCCAACCCCAACGCCGATGCCTCCGGCCACGTGATCGAGTCCCAGCTCGACCCCGGCCGCGGCCCGGTTGTCACCGTGCTCGTCGAGCGCGGCACCCTGCGGGTCGGCGACTCGCTCGTCGCCGGCCCCCAGTGGGGACGCGTGCGGGCGATGCAGGACTTCACCGGCAAACCGGTCGAGGAGGCCGTTCCGGGCATGCCGGTCGAGGTGCTCGGCTTCGACGGCGTCGCCGACGCCGGCGAGTTCGTGCAGACGGTCGAGGGCGACCGCCAGGCCCGCCAGATGGCCGGAGAGCGTGCCCACCGGCTCAAAACCGAGGCACTGGCCCGCCGCCAGGGCCGCAAGGTCAGCCTCGACGAGGTCTTCGCCCGCGCCCAGGAGGGCGAGATCAAGGAGCTCAACATCGTCCTCAAGGCCGACGTCGCCGGTTCCCTGGAGGCGCTCCAGGACGAGCTCGCGAAGGTGCCGCAGGAACGGGTGGCGATCAACATCATCCACTCGCAGACCGGCGGCATCAACGAGTCCGACGTGATGCTCGCCTCGGCGTCTGACGCGATCATCATCGGCTTCAACGTGCGGCCGCTGCTCGACGCCAAACGGGCGGCGACGCGCGAGGGCGTCGACGTCCGCACCTACTCGGTCATCTACAAAATCACCGAAGACCTGCGCAACGCGATGGAGGGTCTGCTCGACTCGGTCGCGGTCGAGGAGACGATCGGCGAGGCGCTGGTCAAACAGACCTTCAAAGCCTCCAAAGTCGGCCGCATCGCCGGCTGCATCGTCGCCGAGGGCAAGGCCGTTCGCACCGCCAGCGTCCGCCTGATCCGCGAGGGAACGGTGATCTGGACCGGCGAGCTCGGTTCCCTGCGCCGCTTCAAAGACAACGTCCAGGAAGTCGAGGAGGGGCAGGAGTGCGGCATCGTCCTCGAGGGGTACGCCGACGTCAAGGAGGACGACGTGCTCGAGTTCTTCCAGACGAAACAGGTCGAGCAGACCCTGGAGTAGCATGGCCGGACCCCGTATGCGGCGCATCAACGAGGTGCTTCGCGAGGTCGTCGGGGCGGCTGTGGCAGGGGAGTTGAACGATCCCCGGATCGGCTTCGTGACCGTGACTTCCGTAGAGACCAGCCCCGACCTGCGCACCGCCAAGGTGTTCGTCAGCGTGCTCGGGGACGAGGAGGAGCGGGAGGCGACGCTCGAGGGCCTGCGCTCCGCCCACGGCCTGATCCAGTCGCGGATCGCGGGGGAGACGCGGATGAAGCGGACGCCGAAATTGACCTTTCGTTACGACGACACGATCGAGAAAGCCTCCCGGGTCAGCGAGTTGTTGGAGGAGGGAGAGGACGAAGAGTGAACTCCGTTTCCGACATCGCCACCGATCTCGAGCGCGTCGCCAATGAGCTGCGCGAGCGCGACCGCTTCCTGCTGACCGCGCACGAGGGGCCTGACGGCGACGCCCTCGGCTCGCTGCTCGGCCTGCACAAAGTCCTCACCCAGCTCGGCAAGGACTCGGTGATGTTCATGGCGGCGAAGGAGTTCCCGCTGCCGATCGAGTACCGCTTCCTGCCGCTGGAGGAGGTCTTCCACGAGCCGCCGGCCGACATGGCCGATCGCACCGTGATCTTCCTCGACTGCGGCAACATCGACCGGATGCCGGTCGAGTGGTTGACCGCGGGCGGGAACGACATCATCAACATCGACCACCACCACGACAACACCTGCTTCGGCGACATCAACCTGGTCGAGGTCGGGGCCTCCTGCACGGCCGAGATCGTCTACGACCTGGCGCTGCTGCTGGAGGCGAAGATCACCCCCGAGATCGCCGCGGCGCTCTACGTCGGCCTGATCACCGACACCGGCAAGTTCATGTACGAGAACACCAAGGCCCACACCCACCGGGTCGCCGCCGACCTGATCGACGCCGGGGTGGACGTCGACGACACCTACCGCCGCCTCTACGAGCACGTCCCGATCGAGAAGCTGCGCCTCGTCGCGCGGGCGCTCGACTCGATTCAGCGCCGCTGCGACTCCCGGCTGGCCGCCAGCTACATCAGCGCCGCTGACTACGGGGAGACCGGGGCGGGGGAGGAGATGACCGAGGGGATCATCGACCACCTGCGCTCGATCGAGGGCTCGAAGGTGGCTGCCCTGATCCGCGACCAGGGCGACCGTGGGCGTGCGGCGCGCAAGGTCAGCCTGCGC
>DASTGL010000182.1:0-11358 GCA_035719145.1 Solirubrobacterales bacterium | reverse complement strand
GGCGCCGTCGAAGCTGACGGGTCGCGCGCCCTCAAAGGTGGCGGCAAGCGCAGGGGCGGTCTCAGACAGCTTCTGCAGGACAGCGGGCCACGCGTCCTGGATCTCAGTGAACGACAGCTCCCCGTCACCTGCCGGGGGTTCCTCAGGCGCCGAGGGCGCTTCCGCCTCTTCCTCCTCGGCCGGGGGTGGGTCGTCCTGAGCTGGGGCGGCTGCCGTGGGTGACGTCGTAGGGGGGACCACCTCCTGCGCGGTTGCAGGAGGTGGTGGGTCCCCTGCGGCGGCAGGACCCGCGGGCCGAGCGCCCCCGCTCTCCAGTCTCTCGATACGACGGAGCAAGCTGGCAGTGTCCGGATCCAGATCGGGTCGCGCAGCCTTGAGGAGAGCGATCTCAACGGCCAAGCGCGCGTCGTCGCCCTCTCTTACGGCGGTGAGGGCGTCGGCCAGCTCGTCGATCGTGCGGATCAGGTTCGCCGGCTTGATCGCGCCCGCCTGGGCCTGCATGCGGGCGGTGTCGGTTGCCGTCACTACGAAGGTGGTCGGTACTTCGCCGGTGGTCTGGGCGATCAGGAGGTGGCGGAGGTGGGCGAGGAGGTCGCGGGCGAACTGGGAGGGGTCGCGGCCGGAGCGGGCCATCTTCTCGACCCCGAGGAGGACGCCTTTCGGGTCTTCGGCGACGACCGCGTCGACCGCGTCGAAGAGGAGGTCGGCGTCGGCGGCGCCGAGCATCTCCAGCACGTCCTTGAGCTCGACCTGGTTGCCGCCGAAGGCGACCAGCTGGTCGAGGGTGCCGAGGGCGTCGCGGAAGCTGCCCTGGGCGGAGCGAGCGATCATCGAGACCGCGCCCTCGTCGACCTCGATCGACTCCGCCGCGGCGACCCGGTTCAGGACCTCGGAGATCTGCTCCAGCGAGGGCCGCTGGAAGTCGAAGCGCTGGCAGCGGTCGGCGATCGTCGCCATCACCTTGTGGGACTCGGTGGTGGCGAGGACGAAGACGGTGTTCGGCGGCGGCTCCTCGAGCGTCTTCAGGAAGGCGTTCCAGGCCTCTTTGGTCAGCATGTGGGCCTCGTCGAGGATGTAGACCTTCCAGCGGCCGCCGGAGGGCGCGTAGGCGACGCGCTCGCGCAGGTCGCGGACGTCGTCGACCGAGCGGTTGGAGGCGGCGTCCATCTCGATCACGTCCATCGAGGTGCCGGCGGCAATCGTCACGCAGGACTCGCATTCGCCGCAGGGGGTGACGGTCGGGCCGCCGCGCTCGCAGTTCAGCGAGCGGGCGAGGATCTTCGCCATCGAGGTCTTGCCGGTGCCGCGCGAGCCGACGAAGAGGTAGGCGTGATGGACCTTGCCGCCCTCGACCGCGTTGCGCAGCGTGCGGACCACGTGCGTCTGCCCGACGACCTCGTCGAAGGACCCGGGACGGTGGCGGCGGTAGAGGGAAGTCGACTCGCTCATCAGGTGCCTGGCCAGTGTATCCACGGGCCTCCGGTGCGCCCTGTCGACTTTTGCGTCCCATAGGAAGCCAAAGTCGACACGCCCCTCCGTGGGGCGCATCGATACCGTCCCGCGCGTGCCGAAGGGGGCCCGCAACTGGCTGACGCCCGCCGCCTGGGTCGCCGCGATCACGGCAGCCCTGCTGCTGATCTTCCCCACCGGCTTCCCCAACTACGACACGATCTACGCCCTGGTCTGGGGCCGCGAACTGGCCCACGGCCAGAGCCCCGACTACGGCGCCGCGCTGCCGCCGACCCCTCACCCCCTCGCCGACCTCCTCGGCCTGATCACGACCCCGATCGGCGACGGCGCGATCACGGTGACGATGATCGTCGCCTACATCTCCCTAGCCCTCTGCGGCTACCTCGTCTACCGCCTGGGAACCATCTGGTTCGACCGCTGGATCGGCCTCGCCGCCGCCGCAATAGTCCTAACCCGAGCCCCCTACCTCTCCAACGGCCTCCGCGCGTACGTAGACCTCCCCTACATAGCCCTCTGCCTAGGAGCGCTCACCATCGAGGCCAAACGCCCCCGAGCCGGCTGGCCCGTCTTGGCCCTACTAGCCCTAGCCGGCCTACTCCGTCCCGAGGCCTGGGGCTTCTCGATCGCGTACTGGATCTGGCTGGCTTGGAACAAAGATCGATCTCGAGTTGAGCTGGCCTGGCTTGCGGCGCTGGCTCTGGCCGCTCCGATCATCTGGGTCCTGTTCGACGCGATCACCACCGGCGAACCGCTCTATTCGCTGACCGGCACCCAGTCGACCGTAGAAACCCTGGACCGTCGCACCGGCCCGCTCGACGTGGTCCTCTTCGGCCCGCGAGCCCTAGGCGAAGTCCTCCAGTGGCCCGGCATGGTCGGCGCCGTGGCCGGCGTGGTCCTGGGCTACCTGTACCTGCGCCGCCGCTCGATCCTGGGCATCGCCGCCGCCCTCCTCGCCCTGCTCGCCTTCGCCTTCCTCGGCGCCGCCGGCCTCGCGATCATCGCCCGCTACACGATGCTCGCCGCGGCGATCCTGTCGATCTTCGTCGCCGTCGCGCTGCTCGGTTGGCGCCTGCTCGAGCCCGGGCACCGCGCCCGCCGCCCCTGGCAGATTGTTGCCGCCGTCGTCGCGCTGATGTTCGTCCTCTGGCTGCCGAACCAGTGGAACCTCGACTCCCGCGTCGACACCGACCTCACCGACCAGGGACGGATCGAGAACGACCTCACCGATCTGGTCGACGCGGGCGCCTTCGAACCGCTCTGCGGCACGGTCGCCGTCCCCAACCACCGCGCCGTCCCCCGCCTCGCCTTCGGCCTCGACGTGAAGCCGACGCGGATCATCAGCGCCAGCGAGGAAGGCATCCCCCGCCGCGGCTACTTCGTCGCCCCGGCCAGCCCCTTCGTCATCCACAACTTCATCCTCGACCCCAACGACCCGACCCGGATCTCCTCGCAGGCGCCGCACGGGTTCCGCGAAGTCGCCCGCAACGAGAGCTGGCGCATCTACCGCCGCTGCTAGCCGAGCCGCTCGACCGCGTCGACGGCGGCATGGGTGCTGGCGGCGAGATCGGGATCGGCGAGGTCGACCTCGGGCGGCAGCTCGACGTGGAGGTCGTCGGAGGGATCGAGGCGGGCGCGGAGGCCGCGCGAGCGCGAGTCGAGGACGTGGCCGCCGCGGCTGCGGTCGGCGCTGATGAAGTGCAGGTGGTAGCCGGCGACCTCGATCCCCTCGACGTAGGTCGGGAAGCGGAAGCCGAGCATCGTCCCCGCGATGTCCTCAAGCTCGAAGACGTGCTGGTCGGCGACGACCTCGGTCAGCGGCCGGTAGGGCGGCTCCTGTCGCGGGACCGAGCGGGCGCGCACCAGCTCGAAGCGGCCGTCGAGGCGGATCGCGCAGGTGGAGGCATCCTCAGGGACGAGGCGGTCGAGGCGGTCCAGCAGCTCCTCGTGTGAGAGCTGTTCGTCGGGAAGCCGCTCGTCGATCGTCGGCTCGAAGGCGGTGACGACGGCGAACGGCGTCCGCTCCTCAGGTTCGATCTCGTTGACGTTGCCGTCGACGTCGGCGCGGAAGAAGCCGCCGTCGAGCGCGATCATCTCGCCGTCGAGGTGGTTGAGCGTTCCCAGCCCGAGGTCGCCGTGCTCGGCCAGCTCGGCGAAGCTGAGGTCGCCCTCGAAGGCGCCGTCGAGCAGCGCCCCGATCGTCGAGGCCTGGAAGAGGACGTGCGGCGCCCGCTCCTCGTGGAGGTCGGCGTGCCGCATCGACTCCACGTGCAGCGACCGGATCCAGCGCTCGTCCAGCATCGGCGCGGGAGTCTTTCAGCCACGCCCGGCCGACCTCACAGAAGCAAATGGTCCACTCATGAAACCATCGGTGTCGATGGCGGCGATCGAGCTGAGGAACGTAGTCAAGACCTTCGGGCCGATCACGGCGGTGAACGGCCTCGACCTCGAGGTGCCGGAAGGCATCTGCCTCGGCCTGCTCGGCCCCAACGGCGCCGGCAAGTCGACGACGATGCGGCTGCTGACCGGCCAGGCGATCGCCGACTCCGGCGAGCTGCGCGTGCTCGGGCACGAATTGCCAGCCGAAGCGAAGACCGCGCGCGGGCAGATGGGCGTCGTCCCCCAGCTCGACAACCTCGACGTCGACGTCACCGTCGAGGACAACCTGGCGATCTTCGCCCGCCTCTACCGGGTGCCCGACGTCGGCAAGGCGGTTGACAAAGCGCTCGACATCGCCCGCCTGCGCGAGCGCCGCCGCGACGCCGTCGACGAGCTCTCCGGCGGGATGCGGCGGCGGCTGCTGCTCGCCCGCGGCCTCGTCCACGAGCCGCGCCTCGTCCTCCTCGACGAGCCGACCGTCGGCCTCGACCCGCAGATCCGCACCGAGCTGTGGACGCTGATCGGCGAGCTGAAAGCGCGGGGGACGACGATCTTGATGTCGACCCACTACATCGAGGAGGCCGAGCGCCTCGCCGACGAGGTGGCGGTGATGCACAAGGGCCAGGTGATCAGCCGCGGCCGCCCGGTCGAGCTGATCGACGAGCACGCCGGCCGCCTCACCGCCGAGGTCTACGGGCCGCCGGAACGCCTGGCCGCGACGCGCGCGGAGGCCGAGGCGCAGGGGCTGGCGGTGCGCCCGGCCGGGCCGGCGATCGCGATCGTCGGCTCCGAGCGGGCGGAGAACGGGGCGATCCCCGACGACGCCGTCACCCGCGCCGCGACGCTCGAGGACGTCTTCGTCCTGCTGACCGGCGAGGAGGCGGAGTGATGGAGGCGATGACCCCGGCTGCCTCAGAAGCGCCGCGCCGGATGCGGCGGCTGGAACCGACCGCGATCGCGGGCGTGATGAGCCGCGAGGTCGCCAACTTCCGCACCTACTGGAAGGGCACGACCTTCTCCAGCGTGATGGAACCGCTGGTCTACCTGCTTGCCTTCGGCCTCGGCCTCTCGGCGACGCTGGTCGACGAAGTCAACGGCGTCCCCTACATCCAGTTCGTCGGCACCGGGATGGTGGCGACGGCGGTGATCTTCTCCTCCGCCCTGCCGGCGATGTTCGGCACCTTCGTCAAGCACCGCTTCCAGAACACCTACGACGCGATCCTCGCGGCGCCGGTCGACGTCGAGGAGCTGGTCAGCGCCGAGATGCTCTGGATCGGGATCCGCTCCGGCACCTACGGCTGCGTGCCGCTGCTGGTGACGATCGCCTTCGGCCTCGACCCGGCGCCGGGGATGCTGCTGACGCCGCTCTTCTGCTTCGTCACCGCGCTCGGCTTCGCCGGTTTCGGGGTGGCGATGGCGGCGACGGTGGCCAAGATCGACCAGTTCAACTACGTCACCGCCCTCTGCATCACGCCGCTGTTCCTGGTCGCCGGCACCTTCTTCCCGATCGAAGGGCTCCCGCACGGGTTCCAGATCGTCGCCCAGGTCAACCCGCTGCACCAGCTGGTCGAACTCGTACGCGGCGGCGCCTTTGGCTTCGAATGGGCGGACATCGCCCGCTTCGCCTTCCTCGTCGCCTTCGCGATCGTCACCTGGCGGGTGGCGATCCGCCAGATGTACAAGCGGCTGATCGACTAGGCGCGGCGTTCGTCCCGGAGGACGAACGCCGTTTTGAAGTTATGGACCGTGCGCCCGTTCTCTGAAACGAGGTCACCGGGCGTGTCCGTCGCTTGAGGCTCGGGCCGGGCTCTCCTGCGGCACCCGCGGCATCCGCTTAAGGCTGCTTCCTTCCGGACCTGACCTGATTCGCGTGCCCACGTCGCGCAGGACCCGGCCGTCATCGCCGCCACGTCGGCACTGACCCCGACGGCCAGTTCCTCGGAACGGTAATCGGCCCCGCTAAGCGGATTTCGGGTGACAGGGCACCGCTGATTCCCCACCTAGCACGGTCCACTGGTGATCCTACCCGCCCAGGCTTAGGATGATCGCCTTGACCTCCCTGCCCATCGCCGCGACCACCGTCGACAGCGGCTCCTTCTTCGCGATCGTCGTCGTCGCCGCGCTCGCGGCGATCACCGTCGCCGTCGTCCCCAAGCGCTTCGCGCCGCCGGTGGTGGTGCTGGAGCTCTTCCTCGGGATCCTGATCGGCCCGGAAGTCTTCGACCTCGCCAAGCAGGGCGACTTCATCGAATTCTTCTCCAACCTCGGCCTCGGGATGCTCTTCTTCTTCGCCGGCTACGAGATCGACTTCCAGCGGATCAAAGGCAGGCCGATGGAGCTCGGCGCCTTCGGCTGGCTGTTCTCGATCGTCCTCGCCTACGGGCTCGGCGGCCTCCTGGCGGCCGGGGGCGTAGTGGTCTCCTTCCTCTACACCGGCTCGGCGATGGCGACGACGGCGATCGGGACCCTGATCCCGATCCTGCGCGACAACGGCGAGCTGAAGACCCGCTTCGGCACCTACCTGCTGGCGGCCGGCGGCGCCGGCGAGTTCGGCCCGATCCTCCTGGTCACCCTGGTCCTCTCGACGACCAACCCGCTGCACGAGTCGGTCATCCTGCTCGCCTTCGTCGCCCTCGCGCTTGCCCTGGCGCTGGTCTCGGTCCGCTACGCCTGGCGCGGCTGGCCTGCGCTGGAACGGACCTTCGAGGCGAGCAGCCAGCTGGCGGTGCGGGTGACGGTGGTCCTCGTCTTCGGTCTCGTCCTCCTCGCCAGCAACCTCGGCCTCGACGTCCTCCTCGGCGGCTTCGTCGCCGGGATGATCACGCGGCTGGCGCTGAAGGGGCACGAGCTGGCGATCTTCGAGTCGAAGCTGACCGCAGTCGGCTTCGGCTTCTTCGTCCCCTTCTTCTTCGTCACCAGCGGGATCGAGTTCGACCTCGCCGCGCTGGGCTCGGCTGCGGCGCTGGGCAAGCTGCTGCTGTTCTTCCTCCTCTTCCTCGTCGTCCGCGGCGTCCCGGCGCTGCTGCTCTACCGCGGCGTCCTCAGCCTCCGCGACCGCGCCGCCCTCGCCTTCTACTGCGCCACCGAGCTCCCCCTCGTGGTGGCGATCACGACGATCGCAATCGAGGACGGGCACATGCGCCCCTCAACGGCCGCCGGCCTGGTCGGCGCCGCGATGCTCTCGACCCTGATCTACCCCTTCGTCGCCATGGCCCTGCGCAAGGACTCGCTCGAGGAGGAGACCGAGCAGCCGGAGCCGACCGGCCCCTTCCCGGAGGGAGAGGGACCGATCCCCCAGCCCGGCCTCGTCACCTAGCCACAGACCCCACCGTCGTACAATCCCGGCACCCGGGCGCGTAGCTCAGTGGGAGAGCGCTCGCTTCACACGCGAGAGGTCGCTGGTTCGAAACCAGCCGTGCCCATGGAAACGTCGAGCTCATAGGCTCCTGCACCGTGGCGAGCAAGAAGACCCTTGTCATCGAGAAACTGTTCTTCGAGCGCTTCGACGCGAAGACGAAGATGCTCTCGGACCCCATTGTCACGCTAGAGCAAGCCGAAGAAGCGATTAGGCGCTGGGGAAAAGGGCGGCTCTCCACTCGGAACCCAGCGAACTTTATGAAGGACATCGTTCGCTCGCCGAACAGGAACAAACTTTTTCCCGAGTCGGTTGTGCGGGAGGGATGGACTGCCCGCCAAGACCCGGGAAGCGGCAGGTGCTTTCGGTTCGTGCCCCTGGACCCTGAACAGGAAACCGCGTTCCTAACGGCAACGCCAGACCCGAGCCTGGTCGCGAACCCCCATCTTGTCCAGACTTTGAGTCTCCCACCAGCCTCTCGTCCATTTGGGCGACCGCACGAGACGTGGCTTACCCACGTAGTCACGAACCTTGGCATCGTCCATACGCACTTCGCCCTGAACAGCCCGTTGGACCTAATCGCTTTAGACCTCCTCGGATCGAACGTTGCGCTTGGAGATGCCGAGGTCGATGCGATTTACCTCGCGACTTCAATAGAGGGAAGGCAAATGCTGGTGAGCTGCGAGATGAAGGGAATGAATGAGGTCTTAGACGAAGACCAGATCGAGCGTGGGTCCAGACAAGTTGCGAAAACTTCCAGAACCCTTGAGGTCATACCCATGGGCATCAAAGCGATTGGCGGCGGGATGGTGTGGATCGTCGAGTTCGATCCTCATCTTCCTCCTCTCGCGAAACTCAGCGAGAGCGTGTTTCGCTTGGAGCCACCCGTTCCCGGAATCGGCTAGCGGTCGCTATTACTGTCTTCGAGCAGGTTGCCGATCCGTACTACAACCCGATCGATGTTCTTTTTGATCTCAAAGTCCCATACCCGCAGAACCGCCCATCCCTGTTCAGCAAGTGCCTGGTCGACTCGCCTGTCCCGCGCTATATTCGCTTCAATCTTCTTGTCCCAATACTCTCCCGAACGCCCCGGGCGATGGCGCGATGGGTGCCCATGCCAGAAGGCGCCGTCTACGAATACAGCAACCTTTCGCTTGGGCCAAGCTAGGTCCGGGCGGCCGGGCGCCCTTTTGTAATCACAACGCCAGCCACGCAGGCCAGCGGCATACAGCGCTTTCCGCAGACGTATCTCGGGATCCGTGTCGCGCCGCTTGACCGCGGCCATTATCTGGCGTCGCTGGGCTGGCGTTCTCGTATCCGCCACGGAACAAAAGCTTACGGGGCGGACGCGGTTCGCCCGGAGTGCCAGAGATGAGACCGGACGAGCTGCCTCTTCTAGACAAGGAGATAGTGCATCTCCGTCCGGACCCCGATGCCCTCGCTGCTCTCTTCGAACTCGAATAGCGCAATCCGATCTTCACCGACAAATTGTGCCGCGATTGGACGGCAGATCAACTCGGGAAACTTGTCCGCGCAAAGGGCGAGGTCCTGCTCGATCTGCACCACGCTGAGTTGGTCCGCGCCGCCCTTTGCTTGAACCGGAAGGACTTGCTGTGCTCCGCTCTGGCTTATCCCAATATATATCTCGTCGGTCTCAACCTGACCGATTTTCGGCACCGTCGTCCGCAGGTGATTTTGTAGCGAATAGCAAGTAGCGCCAGTGAAGATGTCGAGCAGGCGGTTGTATCGGAGCATCGCCAGAAGAGCCTGCTCATCGTTAAGAGCCCACATAGAGATGACACCCGGAGTTGCATCCGGAATCTTCGTAATCTCAATATCCTGCGCAGGGAAAATCCTGGCCTGTTTGACTGCAACGAACTTGTACCTGCCCCGACCGGCAAGTCGGATAACCCACTCGAGTCCAGGAGGAGTACGAGCCTCTATTTCCTTGGGCAGTGCAGTTCGGAAGCGGAAGGAATAGACGACATCGCCGAGATTCTTCGGCAAGGGAACCCCCAGCCGCTCCGCATGCAGCACGATGTCCTCCCTGTCGAATTCGACTTCGTTCGCCCCGTCCTCGTAGTGCGCGAGGAAAATGCTCTCGACTATCTGCGAGTACCGGTTAGGTCCGTCTACCATGGATCAAGCTGCAGCTTGTGCGCGAGGCACAAAACGCTCACGTGGTGCTGGGATATCGCCTTGTGCGGCCTGGTACCGCTCTGCCGCCGCCGTCATCGTCATTGTCAGTAACTCCGTATTTCCCAAAGCAACGGCCTGAGTCGGTCGCAGAGACTCGGCCTCCAGGGCCTCCCTGACTGCCTCCCCGACGCTCCGCCCCATCCGTGGTGCTACGGCATTTCCAATCTGACGAAACCCATGCCACTTCGTACTATGAAGCTGGAACCAGTCGGGGAACGAGTGCAGCCGGGCCGCCTCTCTTACCGACAAAACACGCGGTAACTTCGGATGGATGGGTCTAGGAGAAGTATAGGCGCCGCGCTCGCTACCGGTGCCGGCTCTAAGGGTGTTGCAAAGACCCCGAGGATGAAGCCGGTAGAAGCGGCTGATGGGCTCCGTCTCGCCCGGAGGAGTGGCCGCGAATCGTCGAACCGAAACCTCAGTATGAACGGTTCGCGCGGAACTGGTTAAGAGCTGCCGATCCCAGATCCGCCGATGCGATAGATCGTCCGGATCTCCATCGCGCATGGAAACGGCGTAGGAACTGGCTTTCCTCTCCATCGCCGCCAAATCCGACTTCGGCAACCGAACCCGGTCTGTCTCCAAAAGCGCATCGAAGCGATCCAGATCGGGTAAATCGCCGATGGCCTGCCACACGGTGGGACCTTTCGGCAGCCCTTCTATCTCCATTCGGGTACGAGCACCGGGCCGCTTTGGCAGAGGATTTACCCTTGGCTTGGGATGACATGCCGCAGCGACATCTTCTCGGCTACCCATGACGATTAGGCGTCTCCGCAGCTGGGGTACCCCATAATCTGCGGCGTTGAGAACTTTCGGAGCCGCTACATAGCCGTTTCTTTCGAATTCGTCTAAGAAGTTCTGCAGGATGGCCGTGTGTCCGCCGGCCGCCATGCCCGGAACATTCTCCATCACGAAGTAACGAGGTCGAAGGGCGGAGACCAAGCGGAAGAAATCGAATACAAGTCGATTGCGCGAATCGTCTATTAGTCGCTTGCCCATGGTTGAGAATCCTTGACAGGGCGGGCCGCCGACGATGACGTCGATTTCCCCATCCCAATCGGGCCGCCCATGGCGGGCAGCCCCTGCCCACGTCGCCTGACAAAGCTGAGCAGGCGCGAGCTTCGAAGCATCTGCGCAAACGATCTCGGTGTTTGGGAAATTGAACTCGTGGACACCGCAATGAACGGGGTCGTACTCAACCGCCGCGAACACGTCGAAACCGGCCTGCTCGAAGCCGAGGGAGAGCCCGCCAGCGCCGGCAAAAAGATCGATTGCTACGGGCCGGCGGCGGCTGGCATCGCTGGACGACCCATTCCTTGCCACGACCGAAAGATATGAAAGAAGTCGGACCGGTTTTTGCCCATCCTTAGACTTCCGTTATCGCCTCTGCCCACCTCTTCGAGCGCGAGCAACGCATTCGGCTTCCGGTCGGGAGGGTCTTCGCCTTCTATGGCGACGCGCTCAACCTGGAGCGGATCACGCCGCCTTGGCTCGGGTTTGAAGTGACGACGCCGCGGCCGATCGAGATGGGGGTGGGGACTTTGATCGAGTACCGGCTGAAGTTGCATCGGGTGCCGGTGCGGTGGCGGACTCGGATCGAGGCTTGGGAACCGCCGCGGCGGTTTGTGGACGTGCAGGTTCGGGGGCCTTATTCGCTCTGGGAGCACACGCATACGTTCGAGGAAGACGGACCGGAGGCGACGATCATCCGCGATCGGGTCCGCTACTCGATTCCGTTCGGCCCCTTGGGGGACCTGGCGGACCGGCTGCTGGTGCGGCGGGATCTGAAGCAGATCTTCGATTACCGGCGCGACGCGGTCGCGCGGGAGCTGGGCCCCTGAATCAGGCGGTCTCGATGATGGTGAGCTCGAAGATGGCGCTGAAGCTCTCGCCCGCCGGCAGCATCCGCAGATCTTCGCTGCTGACCAGCGCGTTCGTCGGCGCCGTCATCGGCTCGA
>DASTGL010000181.1:0-5385 GCA_035719145.1 Solirubrobacterales bacterium | reverse complement strand
ATTCGAGGTGATCGTCCGGGTGATGGCGGCCGGGGTCAACTTCAACAACGTCTGGGCCTCGCTGGGCGAGCCGGTCTCGGTCTTCGGCTACGGCGACCACCCCGAGTACGGCCACCACATCGGCGGCTCCGATGCTTCGGGGATCGTCTGGAAAGTCGGCGAGGGCGTGACCCGGTGGAAAGCGGGCGACGAGGTCGTGATCCAGTGCAACCAGGCTTCCTACGAGGACGTCGAGGTCCACGGGCTCGACCCGCTGGCGGCTCCGAGCCAGAGGGTGTGGGGCTACGAGACGACCTGGGGCTCGTTCGCGCAGTTCTGCAAGGTCCAGGCGCAGCAGCTGCTGCCGAAGCCGCGCAACCTCTCCTGGGTGGACTCCTCCTCCTACGGCCTCACCTACTTCACCGCCTACCGGATGCTGGTGCACCAGTGCAACATGCAGGCTGGCCACAACGTGCTGATCTGGGGCGCTGCCGGGGGCCTCGGGGTCTTCGCCGTGCAGCTCTGCAAAGCGGCGGGGGCAAACGCGGTCGGCGTCGTCTCCTCCGACGAGAAGGGCGAGCTGGTCAAGCAGCTCGGAGCCGTCGACTACATCAACCGCAATGAATTTGGCGAGATGATGCGCAACGACGCAAACCTCGCCGATCCCGCCGCCGACAAGGAGCGCTTCATGGCCTCGCGCAGCTTCGCCAAGCGGGTCAAAGGGATCCTCGGCGACGCCCCCGACTTCGTCTTCGAGCATGTCGGCCGCGCCACCTTCCCGACCTCCGTCTTCACGGTGAAGCCGTTTGGCAAGGTCGTGATCTGCGGCGCCACCTCGGGCTACCACCTCGATTTCGACGTCCGCTACCTGTGGATGAAGCAGAAGCAGATTCTCGGCTCCCACTTCGCCAATGCCTACGAATGCATGCGCGCCAACCAGCTGATGGCCGAGGGCAAGGTGCGGCCGGTTCTCTCGGAAGCGATGGGCTTCGAGGGCGTCCCCCATGCCCACCAGCTGATGCACGAAAACAAGCACCTGGGCAAGATCGCGATCCTCGTCGGCGCGGAGAACGAGGAGGACGGCAAGCACGAGGACGGCCCCGGCGCGATCCGCGCGGAGGTCGGCGCGTGAGCCACTGCGCAATGGCAACGGAGGGAGGGCATTGATGGAGGTCTGCACGCTCGACTGGCACATCACCCCGATGCGGGCCGACCGCTTCCTCGACCTCTGGGAACCGATGGCGGCGAAGGCCCCGGCCTACGGCGCCAAGAGCTGGTCGCTGACCCGCTCGACCGACGACCCGCTGGCGATCCGCCAGACGATGGTCTGGGAGAGCCGCGCCGACTTCGAACGCTATTGGTTCTCCGACGAGATCGCCCACGCCCGCGCGTCGATCATCGACCTCTACGTGATCCCGCTGCTGCCCGCCTGGCACACCCTGCTGGCGGCGGAATAGGCGCTATCGCCGCCGTCTAGCGACGGCGGATCAGCACCTCGACGTCGTCGGCGCCGTCCGACCAACACTCGACCTCGCAGTCGGCGAGCTCCGTCGCCACGTCGCGGGTGGTCTCGCGGTTCCAGATCACGAAGCGGTCGTCCCGGCATTCGATGTTCCAGAGGTGGATGCCGAAGTAGCTGTTCCTCTCCCCCTCGTTCTTCATGTGGCGGAGGGCGACCCGGCCGTCCTTCTTCGTGACGTCGACGAGGTTGCGGAGGACGAGGATCGGATCTGCCGTGTGGTCGAGGGCGTTCGACATGTAGGTGACGTCGAAGGCTTCGGCGCCGAAGTGGGAGGCGACGTCCTCGCCGGCGACGGCGACGACGGGGGCGAGCGGCTCGATGTTCGCCTTCCGCAGCGCCTCCACGTATTCGTCGGCGAGCGCATCGGCGGCGGTCACCTTGATCTGCTTGCCGGGGTAGGTCTTCCCCACCGAGGTGAGGGGGCCGGAGCCGACGTCGAGAATCGCGATCTCCTCGCGAGGTACCTCCTCCACCGCCCGGGTCAGCGCCTTGCCGGTGATCACCGAGTTCGGGTCGAGGCGATCGGCGAAGCGCTCCCGCGCACCCGGGGCGGCAAGCGAATCGGTCCAATAGCCCGACTCGTGCGTGCGCCGCTTCGACCAGCGCTCGCGGTAGGAGAGGCGGCCGTCCCGCAGGGACTGCAGCCGCCCGGCAGCCCGGACCAGCGCCCCCGTCACGGTCTCGTTCTTGCGTAGGGCACTGCGTAGTGCTGCTTTCAACGCTTCCTCTCTTTCTTCAGGCGCGCTCGAGGGGGGCCATGGTCAGACCGGCCCCCTCGAGTTGCTCCCAGTAGTGCTCGGCCGGCTCTCGGGCGCCGGTCCAGACGATGGCTTGCCCACCATGGTGAATCTGATCGGCAATCCGGTGGCCTTGCTCAAGCGAGACCCCCGGAAGGACCCGCGAAAGCGTCTGCGCGACGTGGTCGAAGGTGTTGTGGTTGTCGTTGCAGACGATCACCCGCCAGTTGCCGCCGAGGCCGGAGTCGGGGCCGGCGGTGCGGGGGCGCTCGATCGTGCTCGTGGACATGGCTGGGAAATTATCGCCCGCGAGAAGCCGGGACGGCGGTCTGTTCCGGTTCTGCGCAGGGCTAGAAGGGGCTGGGGACGCGGACGACCACGTCGTCGACGCTGGCGACGATGCCGTTGCCGTTCTTGATCGTGCCGACGACGACAGCCGAAGCGCGCCCGGTCAGGTCGCCGGCGGCGTCGTCTTTGGCTTCGCCGACGAGTTTGTTGCCGACGTAGGCGAAGAGGCGGGCCTGGCCCTTTTCGAGGCCGCTGGTGACGTTGACGGCGCGCAGCCGCAGCTTGTTCGCTTCGTTGACACCGACCACGGCTTTCTCGTTCTTGGCGATCGCCAGGTATTTGGTGCCTTCGCTCGTCACCTTGATCAGCTGCGCCTTTTTCTGCCGCGGGAAGACCAGCAGCGCGTACTTGGCGCCGCCGCCGGCGCGGAGCATCAGGCCGAGGTAGGCCTTGCGCTGCAGTGCCGTCGGGGTGCCGCTGAGCAGGCGCTCGGTGGCGGCGATCTCGAGGTCGCGGCCGAGGACGGGAGTGCGGTAGGAGCAGGAGCTGGTCGCCTTGCCGATCGTGATCCGCATCGCCCCACCGGCGCCGGCGCGCCCGCAGGTCTTGCCGGAAAGCTTGACCAGCTGGCTGCGCTGGGCGAGCGACTCCATCCCGTTGCGGTAGATGCCGATCATCGCCGCGCCGGCGACGGCGCAGACGAGCAGGCCGACGGCGAGCGCGGCCAGCAGGGTGGCTGAGATCCGGAGCTTCATCGAGTCGCCAGCCTAAACACAGGCAAGGTCGAAAGATGCGGCCCGGGGCGGCTTGGGCGGCGGATTTCGGCCCCGACGAAGGCGGCGTTCGTCCTTTTTCGCCCACAGGGATAAAAAAGACGAACGCCAAATATCATTGGCGTATGAGCGACCACCGACTTCCCCAGCCCGACCGCCCGTGGGTGATGCGCACCTACGCCGGCCACTCCGACGCCCGCCGCTCCAACGAGCTCTACCGCAAGAACCTGGCCAAGGGCCAGACGGGGCTCTCGGTGGCCTTTGACCTGCCGACGCAGACGGGCTACGACCCCGACCACGTCCTCGCCCGCGGCGAGGTCGGCAAGGTCGGCGTCTCGGTCGCCCACAAAGGCGACATGCACCAGCTGTTCGACGCGATCCCGCTCGACGAGATGAACACCTCGATGACGATCAACGCGACCGCGGCCTGGCTGCTCGGGCTCTACGTGACGGTGGCCGAGGAGAACGGGGTCGATCGCGCGCTGCTCAAAGGCACGACGCAGAACGACATCATCAAGGAGTACCTCTCGCGCGGCACCTACGCCTTCCCGCCGGAGCCGTCGATGCGGCTGATCGCCGACATGGTCGCCTTCAGCGTCAACGACGTGCCGAAATGGAACCCGACCAACATCTGCAGCTACCACCTGCAGGAGGCCGGGGCGACGCCGGTGCAGGAGATCGCCTACGCGCTCTCGACCGGGATCGCCGTCCTCGACGAGGTGAAACGGCGCGGCCAGGTCGCCGAGGCGGACTTCCCCAAGGTCTTCGGCCGCATCTCCTTCTTCGTCAACGCCGGCATCCGCCTGGTCGAGGAGATCGCGAAGCTGCGGACGATGAGCGCGCTCTGGCAGCAGATCGGGCGCGAGCGCTACGGCGTCACCGACGAGAAGATGCTGCGCTTCCGCTACGGGGTGCAGGTCAACTCGCTCGGCCTGACCGAGGCGCAGCCGGAGAACAACATCCAGCGGATCGTGCTCGAGGCGCTGGCGGTGACGCTCAGCCGCGACGCCCGGGCGCGGGCGATCCAGCTGCCGGCCTGGAACGAGGCGATGGGTCTCCCCCGCCCCTGGGACCAGCAGTGGAGCCTGCGGATCCAGCAGGTGCTGGCGAACGAGACCGACCTGCTCGAGTACCCCGACATCTTCGAGGGCTCGAAGGTGATGGAGGGCCTGGTCGCCGAGCTGACCGAGGGGGCGCGGGCGGAGATGGCCGTCGTCGAGGAGCACGGCGGCGCCGTCAACGCCGTCCCCTACATGAAGGCGCGCCTGGTCGAGAGCCACCGCGAGCGGGTGGCGCGGATCGAGGCGGGCGAGCAGAAGGTGATCGGCCAGAACAGCTACACCGAGACCGAGGACTCGCCGCTGACCGCCGGCGCCGACGGCGGGATCCTGACGCCGGACCCCGAGGTCGAGCGCGAACGCGTCGAGGCGCTGGCCGAGTGGAAGGCCGCGCGCGACGAGGGCGCGGTCGAGGCGGCCCTCGCCGACCTCGCCGAGGCGGCAGCAGACGACAGCGTCAACATCATGCCGGCGACGATCGCCGCCGCCAAGGCGGGCGCGACCACCGGCGAGTGGGCGGAAACGATGCGCGAGGTCTTCGGTCCCTACCGGGCGCCGACCGGCGTCGACGGCGCCTCGGCGCCGGGCGAGCGCGACCAGCTCGACGAGATCCGCCGCGCGGTTGACGCGACCTCCGAGCAGATCGGCCACCGGATCAAGATCCTGGTCGGCAAGCCCGGCCTCGACGGCCACTCCAACGGCGCCGAGCAGGTGGCGCTGCGGGCGCGCGACGTCGGCATGGAGGTGATCTACCAGGGCATCCGCCTCACCCCCGAGGAGATCGCCGAGTCGGCGCTGCAGGAGGACGTCGACGTGGTCGGCCTCTCGATCCTCTCCGGCTCCCACCTGGAGCTGATTCCCGAGGTGATCCGCCTGCTTTCCGAGGACGGGGTCGAGGTCCCGGTGGTGGTCGGCGGCATCATCCCGACAGCCGACGCCGAGCGTCTGCGGGCCGCCGGGGTCGACGGGGTCTACACGCCGAAGGACTTCGACATCAACCGGATCATGGGTGAGATCGTCGAGCTGGT
>DASTGL010000180.1:0-5444 GCA_035719145.1 Solirubrobacterales bacterium | reverse complement strand
GTGAAGCCGCCCTACCCCACCTCAGTGTCGCGGTGCTTCAAGTGGACGATGACGTCGTCACGCCCCTCCAGCTCACGACGGATCCGATCCGCCACCGTGATCGAGCGGTGGCGGCCGCCAGTGCAGCCGATCGCGATCGTCAGGTGGCTCTTGCCCTCGGTGACGTAGGCGGGGACGAGGAACTCGAGCAGCGGCAGCAGGCGGCCGTAGAACTCGCCGGCCTGGGTGCCGTTCTCGACGTAGGCGCGGACCTCCTCGTCCATCCCGGTCATCGGCCGCAGGACCTTGTCGTAGTAGGGGTTGGGCAGGAAGCGGACGTCCAGGGTGAGGTCGGCGTCGCGCGGCGGCCCGTTCTTGAAGCCGAAGGTGAGCAGGGTCAGCGCCAGCTTGCCGCTCTCCTCCTGCCCCAGCAGCTCTTCCTTGATCTGCCGCCGCAGTTCGGCCCCGGTCAGGTCTGAGGTGTCGATCACCTTGTCGGCGCGCTCGCGCAGCGGCGCCAGCAGCGCCCGCTCGGCCCGGATCCCCTCGACGATCCGGCCCTCCGGCGCCAGCGGGTGGCGGCGGCGAGTCTCCTTGTAGCGGTCGAGCAGGGTCTCCTCGTCGGCCTCGAGGAAGAGGACCATCGGCTTCAGGCCTTCGGCCTCGAGGTCGTCGATCACCTGGACCAGCTCCTCGAAGTACTCGCCGCCGCGCACGTCGGAGACGATCGCCGCGCGCTCGACGCCGCTGCCCTCGTGGCGGAAGAGCTCGCCGAGGCTGGCGATCATCCGCGGCGGCAGGTTGTCGACGCAGAAGTAGCCGCCGTCCTCGAAGGCGGCGATCGCTTCGGACTTGCCGGCGCCCGAGTGGCCGGTGATGACGACCAGCGTCACCGCTTTGGCGGGGCCGGCGCCGTTGCCGCCGCCGCTGCTCTGCGCTTCGCTTTCCACCCGCTCCGCCATCCGACTCCTCAGTTGGTTCGGTTGAGCTGCTCGTGTATCTCGCGGCCTACTTTGCCAGGCAGGCCGGGCACTGCCTCGAGCTCCTCGCGGGTGGCGGCGAGGAACCGCTCCGGCGTTCCGAAGTGTTGCAGCAGCGCCCGCTTGCGCGCCGGGCCGATCCCGGGCAGCGAATCGAAGACCGAGCTTTCGAGCATGCCGCGGTCGCGGCGGCCGCGGTGGTGGTCGATCGCGAACCGGTGCGCCTCGTCGCGGACCCGCTGCAGCAGTCGCGAGGCCTCCGAGTCGGCGGCGAGGTCGAGCGGCTCGGAGCGGCCGGGGACGTAGACCTCCTCCAGCCGCTTGGCGAGGCTGACGACGGTGACGCCGCGTTCGGTGAACGGCTGCAGCGCCCGCACCCCCGCCGCGAGCTGGCCTTTGCCGCCGTCGATCAGGATCAGCGCGGGGAGCGAGGCGAAGCTGGGGTCACGTTTGCCGTCGTGCGGGGAGAGATCGGCCTGGTCGAGGTAGCGAGCCATCCGCCTGCTCAAGACCTCCTCCATCGAGGCGAAGTCGTCCGGGCCGCCGTTGCCGACGCCGTCGAGCCGCAGGTCGCCGCGGACTTTGAAGCGGCGGTAGTCGGACTTCTTCGGCGCGCCGCCCTCGAAGACGACCATCGAGGCGACCGTATGCTCGCCGCCGATCGTCGAGATGTCGAAGCCCTCGATCCGCACCGGCAGCTCCTCCATCCCCAGCGCCTCGGCCAGCGCCCCCAGCGCCTCGACCCGCTGGGTGCGCCGGTGCTCGCGCCGCAGCCGGTCCTGGTCCAGCGCCAGCTGCGCGTTGCGCTCGGCCAACTCGCGCAGCCGCCGTTTGTCGCCGCGCTCGGCGGCCCGGACCTCGACCGGCGCCCCGCGTCGCTCGCTCAGCGCCTCGCTCAGCACCTCGGCCCGCTCGCGCAGGTACGGCCCGACGATCACCGTCCGCGGCATCGAGGGCGAGGCGGCGTAGTACTGGGAGATGAACTCCTCAGCGACCTCGGCCGGCTCGCGTTCTCCCTGGTTTTCGAGGTAGAAGCTCTGGCGCTCGGCGAGGATCCCGTCGCGGACCTGGAAGACCTGGGCGTTGGCATCGGCTCCTTCCACTGCAACCCCAATTAAGTCCGCGGTCCCCATCGTCGCCCCCGCCACCCGCTGGCGCTCGAACAGCGAGCGAATCGCTTTCAGCCGGTCGCGGTGGATCGCCGCCCGCTCGAATTCCTGCGCCTCGGCGGCCGCCTTCATTTTCCCCTCCTCCTCGCGCTCGACCTGGCGGTAGCGGCCGGAGAGGAAGTCGACGATCGCCTCGACGTTACGTCGGTACTCCTCCTGGGAGATGTACTCGACGCAGGGCGCCCCGCAGCGCTTGATGTAGTAATCGAGGCAGGGGCTGCCGGAGCGGCGGCCGGGCTCCTTGCCCTCGCAGGTGCGGAATTGGAAGAGCTTGCCGAGCAGGTCGAGCGTCTCCCGCACCCGCTTGGCGCTGGAGAAGGGGCCGAAGTAAGCGCGGCCCGAACGGTGCTTCTCGCGGGTGAAGTAGACGCGCGGGTACTCCTCGTCGAGGCTGACGGCGACGTAGGGGTAAGACTTGTCGTCGCGCAGGCGGATGTTGAAGCGGGGCCGGTGGCGCTTGACGAAGCTCTGCTCGGTCAGCAGCGCCTCGGCCTCGTTGGCGGTGACCAGCGACTCGATGCGGTCGATCCGCGAGGTGAGGCGGGTGTTGCCGCCGGAGAAGTGGGAGGAGATGCGTTTGCGGATCGAGCGCGCCTTGCCGACGTAGAGCAGCTCGTCGTCGCGGTCGTAGAAGAGGTAGACGCCGGGCTGGTCGGGCAGCTCCTTGCGCTGCTGCGCGATCCGCTCGGCGCGGCTCAGCGCCCCCTCGCCGTTCGCTTTTCCGTTGCCTTTGGCCATCAATCTAAGGGTAGGCTGCTGGCCACCTGGCCAACCCGCCCACGAGGAGAACCATGAGCCCCGAGACCGTCAACCCGCCGCAGCTGAACACGATTCGGATCGAGGTCGACGGCGAGATCGGGACCATGACCCTGGACCGGCCCGACGCCTTCAACGCGATGAGCCCGGAAATGATCGGCGAGCTGACGGTGGCCTTCGCCTGGCTCGCCGACCGGGCGAAGCTGCGGGGGCTGATCGTCACCGGGGCCGGCAAGGCCTTCTGCGCCGGCGGCGACGTCACCTGGTTCCGCAAAGGGGTCGAGTCGGGCGAGATCGACCTGCCGAGCGACGTGCGGCGGGGGGCCGAGGTGCTGCACCAGGCGATCGTCGACCTGCGGCGGATCCCGTTTCCGGTGATCGGCGCGATCAACGGCCCGGCCGCCGGCGCCGGCTTCTCGCTGGCGCTCGCCTGCGACATCCGCATCGCTTCCGGGGCGGCGTTCTTCGCTCCCGCCTACGGACGGATCGGCGCTTCGCCCGACGGCGGCATGACCTACTTCCTGCCGCGAGTCGTCGGCCCGAGCAAAGCGCTGGAACTACTGCTCGAAGATCCCAACCTGAACGCCCAGGACGCCCATGCGTTGGGGCTCGTCAGCGCCGTCGTCGCCCCCGACGAGCTGGCCGAGGCGGCGCGGGCCAAGGCGGAGGCCCTCGCGAAAATGGCGCCGCACTACGTGCGGATGGCGAAGTACCTCTGCGGGGTCAGCCTCGACAACAGCATCACCGAGCACCTGCAGCTCGAGCGCCACGGGATCGCCGACTCGATGGCGACCGAAGACCTGCGCCAGGGCGTCGAGACCTTCTTCAGCGGCGGCACCCCCGAGTTCCACGGACGCTGAACGGGGTAGCGACTCTTTACGTACCGGGAATAAAGTCCGAGACCCAGTCCTGAAGCGGGAAAGGAAACACATGAAGAAGTTGATCGCCCTGTTCGCCCTGCTCCTAGCTGCGCTGGCGCTCGTCGCCTGCGGCGGCGGCAGCAGCTCCACCGAAGCCGAAACCGGCGCCGCCGGCGTCGTCGAAGAAGCCGAAGAAGGCGCTGAAGAAGCCGGCGAAAAGGCCGAAGAAGTAGGCGAAGAAGCCAAGGAAAAGGGCGAAGAAGCAAAGAACGAAGCCGAAGGCGGCAACGCCGGCTCCGGTGCCACCGTCGAAGTCGAAGCCGACCCGAGCGGCAACCTCGCCTTCACCAGCGACAACATCACCGCCAAGGCGGGCAAGGACACGATCAACTTCACCAACTCCTCGCCCGTCCCCCACGACGTCCACATCGAAGACTCCAGCGGCAAGGAAATCGGCGGCACCGAAATCGTCTCCGAAGGCGCCGACTCCGCCGAAGTCGAACTGAAGCCGGGCACCTACACCTACTTCTGCTCCGTCCCGGGCCACCGCCAGGCGGGCATGGAAGGCACTCTGACCGTCAAGTAGCGATCGTTCTCCCGAACTCAGAGCAAACGTCCCGGGCCTGGCGCATCCATGAGCTGGTCCGGGACTTTCGCCTGCTCGACGTATGGGGCCTGCCGACGCCGGGCGGCCCCAAGGACTTCCCGCGACTGGTGGAGATCATCGCTTCGAGCGATACCGAGGGGAGCCCCTCGCGTGCCGCCCGGGCCCTCTGGGCGATCCGCTGGAAGCTCGGCGAGATCTTCGGCTGGGACGAGGTGGAGGAAGACGATCTGCCGAGCGGGTGGCGGATGCTCCGGGACCGCCTTCCGGCTGACCTGCGCGAGGCTCCAAGAGGCCCGGAGTTCGACACCCTCCCCTTCCAGTCGGTCTACCTGCTCGAGGACGAGTGGGCGGCGGAGCTGGCCAACAAGACCGTCCACGGCGTCCTCCACATCTCCTGGGTCCCCGACGGCAAGGGCGCCTATCGCGGCCAGATGTCCGTCTACGTCAAGCCCAACGGCCTCTTCGGAAAGGCTTATCTAGCGGCGATCCAACCGTTCCGTCACCTCGTCGTATACCCGCCGATGATGCGGGAGCTAAAGCGGCGATGGAGCGAGAAGGGCGAACTGCGGGCGGCGCCGACTTAGGCGGCAGCCATCACCCGCGCGACCGAGTCGCCGACGAAGCAGGGCTTCTCGCCGCCCTCGACCTCGAGGGTGAAGCGGGTGATCACCTCGTACCAACCGCCGCCCTTGTCGTCGACGGAGACGACCTCGGCCTTGGCGCGGATGCGCGAGTCGACCGGGACGGGAGCCGGGAAGCGGACCTTGTTCCAGCCGTAGTTGACGCCGAGGGCGAAGCCGGTGGAGGCGATCAGCTCGCCGCGGAAGCCGTCGACCGTGGCGAGGGTGAGGTTGCCGTGGGCAATCGTGGTGCCGTATGGGCTCTCGGCCTTCGCCCGCTCGGGATCGACGTGGATCCACTGGTGGTCGCCGGAGAGCTCGGCGAAGGCGTCGATATCGGCTTGGGCGATCGTTCGCCACTCGCTCGGGCCGACCTCCTGGCCGATCAGCGCCTTCATCCCCTCGACTCCCTGTACCTCGGTGGCCATCGGCGCGCAGTCTAGCTCGCGAGTCTGTGAAAACCCTTGTGGTAC
>DASTGL010000179.1:0-4620 GCA_035719145.1 Solirubrobacterales bacterium | reverse complement strand
CGTCAGGTAGTCGAAGGCGCCGTGGGGGATGACGCGGACCTTCGCCGGGTCGAGCCCGACCTCGTCGCGGAGGCGCGCGGCGCCGTGCTCGGAGTGGGCGATGACCGCGTCCATCGAATCGAAGACGCGGCGGGCGGAGCGGATCTGCCGGCGGTGCGGCTGCGGCGGCAGGATGTAGTGGGCGGTCATCACTCGCGGCCGCAGCGGCGGCAGCAGGTGGACGTCGAGCGGCGGAACCGTCAGCCATTGGTAGTGGAGAACATCGGCCGCGGCAGCGCGGCGGAAGCGGAGCATGTCCGGCAGGTGCTCGGCTGCCTTGAGCGGCAGGCGGGCGGGTGCCTCGAGACCGCGGCCGGCGGAGCGGCGGTAGAAGACCTCCTCGACGCGGTACCCCTCGGCCGGCGGCACCGCTCCATAGAGGAAGCGGGTCGTCAGCAGCTCGACCTCGGCGCCGGCGCGCGCCAGCGCCGCCGCGAGCGCGCGGTCGTAGGGCGGCGTGAACGCCGAGGGGTCGACGAGTTGGACCTTCATCTTCAATCGCGCCACGGTGCGGCCCGTGGTGCAAGAGCGGATTATCGTGACCCCCTTGCCGCCGCTGCTCTCCTACTGCGTCGTGAACACGAACGGCCGCGAGTACCTGCTCGCCTGCCTGGCCGCGATCGAGCGCACCCACCCGGAGGGCGTCGAGCGCGAGATCTTCGTCCTCGACAACGCCTCTGAGGATGGTTCGGCTGCGGCGGTGCGGGCGCGTGGCGGCGAGATCCGTCTGATCACGCTGGAGCAGCGGGCCGGCAAGGCGGAGAACGACTCGACCCTGATGCGCGAGGCGCAGGGCAGGTACTGCCTGCTGCTGAACGAGGACTCCGAACTGCGCCCGGGGGCGGTCGAGGCCCTGCTCGAGGTGATGGAGCGGGAACCGAAAGCGGCGGCGGCGACCCCGCAGCTGCTCGACCCCAACGGCAAGCCGGTCCCCTGCGCCTGGCGTTTCCCCGGCGTCGGCACCGCGCTCGCGGGCGCCCTCTTCCTCCATCGCTGGCTGACCGTGGAGAGCAAGGGCGCCGAAGTGCGCAGCGTCGACTGGGCGCAGTCGAGCGCGCTGATGGTCCGCCGCGAGGCCGCCGCCGCGGTCGGCTACATGGACCCCGAGTTCTTCGTCTACTACGACGAGTGCGATTTCGCCAAGCGCCTGCGCGAGACCGGCTGGCACTCCCTCTACGTCCCCACCGCCGAGGCGGTCCACCACGACCAGCTCTCCACCGATCTAGCCAAGGGCCTCCCCCGGATCGTCGAGTTCCACCGCAACCACGACCTCTACATGCGCAAGCACCACGGCCGAGGAGCAGCGATCGCGGTCCGCCTCCTCACCGCTTGGTCCTACGCCGCCCGGGCGATCGCCGCGAGCCTGCTGCCGAAGCAGCCGGCCCCCATCTATTGGGCCCACGCCCGCCAGGCGCTCTTCCCGAACCGAGGCGAGTCGCTCCGCGACCGAGCCGAGGGTCAGCTCCGGGCGTCCTCGTCCATGCGCTCCACCTCGTAGACCTCGGGGATCTGCCCGTCGACCGCGGCGGGTTGGGCGCGGAGCGAGGCCAGACTGGCGATCACGGCGCCGGGGTGCCGGAGGCGGGCGAGCCAGACGCGCTCGCCGTCGGTGAAGAAGCCCGTGCTGAAGAGGAGCAGCGGGTAGGCGACAAAGAGGGCGGCGCGGAGGAGGAGGCCGAGGGCGCCCGCGGTTGGGACCAGGAGCTCGGCGAGGCCGACCAGAGCGGCGACCGTCAGGGTCACGCGCAGCAGCCTTCCCCACTCGTAGGGGACCGGGAAGAGGCGCTGGGTGAAGACGTACATCAGGGCGAGCACGACGAGGTAGGAGGCGACGAGGGCGAGGCCAGCGCCGACTATCCCGAGCGAGGGGACGAGGAGGAGGTTGAGGGCGACGTTGGCGACCAGGGCGCCGATCGCCGCCGGGAAGTTGAACTCGGTGCGGCCCGTGCGGCCGAGGATGACGACGAGGACGAGGTAGAGCGCGTAGAGGGTGACGGCGGTGGAGATCAGGCCGATCGCTTCCCAGGAGTCGAAGAACTTCGGCGCCGCCAGGGCGCGGACGATCCAGCGCGAGAACAGCCACATGCCGGCGACCGCCCAGGCGCAGGCGGCGACGAAGAGGGTGACGATGGTTGCGTAGGCGCGGCGGGCCTCGTCGTCGTCGCGGATCGAGTAGGCGAGCGGCGGCCAGGCGAGCTGGAAGCCGCGGACGAGGACGTTAACCGCCTGCGCGAACTTGACCGCCAGCGAGTAGAGGCCGGCCTCGGCGAGCCCGAGCGAGCGGACGATGATCAGGCGGTCGACGAAGTTGAGCAGGTAGAGCGAGACCTCGGCCGGCATCGTCGGCAGCCCGAAGCGGAAGAGCCGGCGCATCAGGCCGCGGTCGAAGCGCAGCGAGAGGCGGCGCCACTGCAGGGCGATCAGGGCGAGGACGAAGACGGCGCCGGCGGCGTAGCTGCCGACCAGCAGCCCGCGGGCGCCCTCTTCGAGCCCGACGACGAGGACGACGGTAAGCGCGATCGAGGCGAGGACGTTGAGGATCGTGGTCAGGAAGTAGGCCTGCGCCCGCTCTTCGAGCCGGTACAGGGTGAGCATGAACTCCCACATCGTCAGCACCCAGAGCCCGCCGATCGCGATCCGCACCAGTTCGGGCGCGGAGCCGCCCAACTTTTCGGCTTCGGGGAGCAGGGCTTCAGCGAGCGGTTCCGCGAACGGCAGCAGCACCAGGGCTCCCAGAGTCGAGAGCCAGAAGAGGCCGGCGAAGCTGCCGGCAACGACCGCCTTCGGGTCCTCATCGTCCTTGTAGTAGAAGCGCAGGATCGCCTCGATCAGGCCGAAGCGGACGACGATGCTGGCGGTGACAACGGCGGCGAAGAGGATCTCGGCGGCGCCGTAGTCGTCCTTGGTCAGGTACCGCGTGTAGAGCGGCAGCAGCGCGACGGCGATGACCTTGGAGACGATGCTCGCCGCCGTGTAGGCGGCGCCGGTCGTTGCCAGCCTGCGCAGGTATCCCGACACGCGTTTGAGCCTATGCGGGCTTGCGGACCGCGGGTTCCGCCCAGGCGAGGGAGGCGCCGACCGCAAGCAGCACCCAGGTGAGCGGGTCCTCGAAGAAGCCTGCGTAGGCAAGCGTGTGCACGAGGAGCGCGACGAACGCCGCCAGCACCGCCGCCCTCGCGGGCGTCGCCTGTCCGGACCAGAGGCCGCGGCCCAGGGTGCCAAGCGCGACGACGATCAGAGTCAGGTAGACGGCGAGGCCGATGAGGCCCTGCTCGGCTGCCACCGTCACCGGCTCGGTGTGGGAGACGGTTACCGGGGCGTCTTTGTTTTCTCGATGGTCACGGTAGGCCGCTTGGAAAGAGCCCGAGCCGTAGCCCTGGACTGGGCGTTCGGAGAAGAGGTCTACGCCGCCGGAGATCAGGCTGCCGCGGCCGCTGAGGTCGACGTTGATCCGGTTCGGGGTGATCTTGCCGGTGCCGCCGACGAGGAGGACGACGAGGACGGCGCCGATCGCGCCGATCGCTACCGCCGCGAGGGTCCAGCGCCAGCTCCAGCGGATCGCCGCGAGGACCGCGAGGCCGGCGAGGAGGGCGAGGAGGCTTGACTGCGAGTAGGTCGGGACAAGGCCGATCCAGAGGACGAGGATCAGCGCGCTCAGCAGCCAGAAGGCGTTCCGGGTCCTGGTCCAAAGCAGCGCCCCCGTGGCGACCACGGCCACCAGCGCCAGGTAGCGGCCGTAGACGTTCGGGTCCCAGAAGACCGAGTTGACGCGGAAGTAGGTGTGGAATTCGTTCGAGCGGATGATCTGGTCGTTCCAGAAGAGGCTGTGCGTGGCCAGCTCGACGCCGCCGACGAGGACGAACGCGGCCGCCTCGACGCCGACCACGACCAGCACCCACCGCAGCAGCCGCCGGTCCCATTCGACCTCGCGCAGCAGCCGGTAGGCGATCGTGAAGGGGACGAAGAAGAAGCAGACGTTCTGCAGTCCCTTGGAGAAGTCGTCCGAGTAGAGCGCCTGCAGCGCGTAGAGGACGACCGCGGCGGCGAGGACGTAGGCCAGGGCCCGCGGCGCGTGCACCGTCGGCGGGTCGTTCCAGTCGCGCAGCAGCGTCGCCACCACCGCGGCGGCGATCACCAGGTAGAGCGGCACCAGCAGGTTGGCGGTGTCGCCGCCGGCGTGCAGCGGCACCCGGAAGGGGATCGCGGCGACGATCGCCAGGGGCAGCAGGATAGGCCAGCGGCGAAAGAGGTAGGTGAGGGCGGCGATCGCGCCGGCGGCGAGGATCAGCAGCTCGGCGATCCGCGCGTGGTCATGGCGGAGGTCGACGATCTGGGTCGCGTGCCACTGGTCGCCGGCGATCAGGACCGGGAAGAGGATCATCGCCGCGACCATCAGCAGCGCCCGCAGCCGGCCCGGCGGCAGCAGGATCGCGGCGCCGCTGGCGCCCGCCGCGGCGATCAGGCCGACGCCGGCGAGGACGTCGCTCACTTCTGCGACCCCGGCGCGACGCCGCCGCCCGCGGCCGCGGTCGCGCAGCTCGACTTCGGGTGCTTCGGCGAGGGGTGCAGCCGGATCGTCCC
>DASTGL010000178.1:0-3384 GCA_035719145.1 Solirubrobacterales bacterium | reverse complement strand
GGCATCGAGCTGCAGCAGACGCGCGTGGTCGAAGCCCCCGGCGTCGCGCACCTCTTCTACGCGGTCGGCTGACCGCGTAGCCCTCTAGCCGCCGAGGATCTTGGCCTTCTGCGCGGCGAACTCCTCCTCGGTGAGGATGCCCTGCGCTTTCAGCTCACCCAGCTCCTTCAGCTGGTCGATCGTCGAGCTCCCACCTGCCTGCGGCGCTGCCTGGGGCGGTGGGGCGGGAGCAGCCTGGGCCTGGACCGCGGCCTGCTGTTCCTGCTCGGCCCAGCGTTCCCCCTGACGTTTGGAGACGCGGTTGCTGACCGACGTGGCGGTGCCGGCGATGACCGCCGTCCTCGCCATCCCTCGCAGTAGTCCTGGCATGACCTTCTCCTCTCTAAGCGTTGGCCTCGGCGGCGTCGAGCGCCGCGAGGATGTCGTCAGCCGGGATCCGGCCGCTGGCGACCAGCTCGCCGCCGGAGCGCCGGACCGCGCCGACGAACGGCGCCGCCCAGCTGTTCTCGAAGACCAGCAGGGCCGCCGAGGTGCCGGGGGCGAGCACGTCGCCGGCCCGGGCGACGTCGTCGTCGCCGATCAGCCCCGAGGAGGCGCCTTCGAAGACCGCCAGCTCGGTGACTTCGCCGCCGAGGTCGGCAAGCTCCAGCACCGCCACGTTCCCCTCCTCGTCCTTGGCGATGAAGGTGAGGTCGAGGATGCGGATCAGGCCGCGGTCGACGAGGGCGATGAGCTCGGGCGCGACCTCCCCGTTCGGCTGGCGGCCCGGCCACTCGACCAGCAGGTAATCGATCGGTCCCATCTGCACTTCAGCGCTCATCGGTCCCCGTTCCTCTCGATTGCGAAAGCTTTTCGATCTACCTGCCCGCTCGCAACATAGCCGGTTCGATGTAAATGGGCCAACGGCTGTACCGATTCCGACTAGGCTCGCGGCAACCCCGAGACGAAGGAGCGCAGCACGAGATGAGCCAGTCGCAGAAACCCGAGGAGGCAGCCACCCTCTACGGCGCCCGCTTCCTGATCGAGGACGCGCCCGACAAGGAGTTCCCCGCCGGCGGCATGTCGGCGCTCGACGCGATGCGGCTGGTCGACGAGGAACTGGTGCTGGAGGGGGACCCGTGGCGCAACCTCGCCACCTTCGTCACCACCTGGATGGAGCCCGAGGCGCAGCGGATCGTCGCCGAGAACCTGCACCGCAACTTCATCGACCACGCCGAGTATCCGATCTCGGCCGAGATCGAGCAGCGCTGCATCCGCATGCTCGCCGACCTCTACCACGCGCCCGGCGAGACGACCGGCTGCCGCACCCAGGGCTCCTCGGAGGCGATCATGCTCGGGGCGCTCTCGCTGAAGTGGAAGTGGAAGGAGCGCCAGGAAAAGGCGGGGCGGCCGGTCGACAAGCCGAACCTCGTCTTCGGCGGCGACGTCCACGTCGTCTGGGAAAAGTTCTGCCGCTACTTCGACGTCGAACCGCGGATCGTCCGCCTGCGCGAGGACAAGTACGTGATCGGGCCCGAGGACGTCGAGCCCCACGTCGACGAGAACACGATCGGCGTCGCCGCCGTTCTCGGCACCACCTTCACCGGCCACGCCGATGACATCACCGGGATCAACGACCTGCTGATCCGGATCCGCGACACCCAGGGGATCGACGTGCCGCTGCACGTCGACGCCGCCTCGGGCGGCTTCGTCTGGCCCTTCCTCTACCCGCACTCGGAGTGGGATTTCCGGCTCGAGCAGGTGCGCTCGATCAACGTCTCCGGCCACAAGTTCGGCCTCGTCTACCCGGGGATCGGCTGGCTCGTCTTCCGCGAGAAGGCCGACCTCGCCGAGGACCTCGTCTTCTACGAGAACTACCTCGGCAAAACCGACGCCACCTTCACCCTCAACTTCTCCACCGGCGCCTCGATGGTGCTGGCGCAGTACTACAACTTCGTCCGCCTCGGGCACGAGGGCTACACGGTGGTGATGCGGGCGATGGAGCAGAACGCGAAGGCGCTCGCCAAGCGGCTCGAGGACAACGGCAACTTCGAGCTGATCGGGGCCGATAAAGAGCAGCTGCCGCTGGTCGCCTTCAAGCTCGCCGGCGAACACGATTACGACGAGTTCGACGTCTCCTGGCAGCTCTCGGCCGAGCGCGGCTGGATGCTCCCTGCCTACACGATGCCCCCCGACGCCCAGGAGGTGAAGGTGATGCGGGCGCTGGTCAAGGAGACGCTGGGCCGCCAACAGGTCGACCGCCTGGCCGACGACATCGAACAGGCCTGCAAGGTCCTCGACGAGAAGGGCGGCGCCCACCCCCACGAGCGCAAACGAATGAAGCGCTCGCCGGGCTACTAGCGCCGACCGATCTCAGAGCCGCGCCCGAACCCCAGCGCGCGCTCCGAACCGCATCAAATTTTGGTGGCGGTGGAGCCAGAATTTGATGCAGTTCGGGAGGAGGGCCACCAGGCGCGGTCGCCTAGGCGGTAGGTGATTGCGGGGATCAGGAGGGCGCGGACGAGGAAGGTGTCGAGGAGGACGCCGAAGGCGACGGTGGCGCCGATCTGCACCAGCTCCTCCAGCGGCAGCAGGGTGAGGGTGGCGAAGGTGCCGGCGAGGATCAGGCCGGCGCCGGTGACGATGCCGCCGGTGTGGACGAGGGCGGCGAGGACGCCCTCGCGCGTGCCGCGGGCGGCTGCCTCCTCGCGCGCCCGGGTCATCAGGAAGATGTTGTAGTCGACCCCGAGGGCGACGAGGAAGATGAACGCCATCAGCTCGAGGTTGAAGGCGAGTCCTTCGGTCTGGAAGACCTCGGTGAAGGCGAAGGTGGCGAGGCCGAGGGTGGCGGCGAAGGAGAGGACCACGGTCGCGATCAGGTAGGCCGGCGCCACCAGCGCCCGCAGCACCGCGACCAGGATCAGGCCGACGACGAGGAGGACGAGCGGGACGATCAGCTTCGTGTCCCGGGCGTTGGTCTGCTCGACGTCGAGGTTCTCGGCCGGGATCCCGCCGAGCAGGCCGCCGGGGTCGATCGCGTGCAGCCGGGTGCGGATCTCCTTCACTGCTTCGGCGGCGTCGCTGCCGTAGGGGTTGCCGCGGAGGACGAGGGCGACCAGCGCCTGCGAGGCGTCGCCGGGGACCGGCGCCGGCAGCGCCAGCTGCACGCTTCCCAGCCGCTGCATCCCGCGCACCACGGCAGGCGCCGCGTCGGCTTCCACAACCGCGGTCAGCGGCGAACCGAGCCCGGGCGGAAAGTGCCGTTCCAGCGCTTCGTTCCCTTCGCTCGAGTCGGTCGGCTTAGTCACCCCCTGCCCGAACCCAAGCGTGTCGTGGTGCGTCAGGTTCCCCAGGCAGAGCACGGCAAGCAGCGCCACCACACAGACGATGATCGCCCCCGAGCGC
>DASTGL010000177.1:0-4870 GCA_035719145.1 Solirubrobacterales bacterium | reverse complement strand
CGAGCAGGCTCAAAACAGCGGCCGGCGGGACGAAAACCGGATAGACCGTCCGGAAATCGGCCCGTCGGCGGAGGTTTTGGCGGCGCCGGCGCTGCGGGGCGTCGATCTCGCGGTCGAGGCCGGGAGGACGGTGGCGCTGGTCGGGCCTTCCGGGTCGGGGAAGACGAGCCTGGTCGGACTGATCGCGCGGCTTTATGACCCGAGCGAGGGGGCGGTGCTGGTCGACGGCGCCGACGTGCGCGACGTCGACGTCGAGTCGCTGCGCTCGCAGATCGCCTTCGTCGGCGACGACAGCTTCCTCTTCACCGCCTCGGTCGCCGAGAACATCGCCTACGCGCACCAGGAGGCGACGATGGCGGAGATCGAAGCCGCCGCCCGCCGTGCCCAGGCCGACGGTTTCATCCGCGAACTGCCCGACGGCTACGAGACCCGGGTCGGCGAGCGCGGCCTCACCCTCTCCGGCGGCCAGCGCCAGCGGGTGGCGATCGCCCGCGCCTTGCTCGCCGACCCGCGCATCCTCATCCTCGACGACGCCACCTCCTCGGTCGACGCGACCACCGAGGCAGCGATCAAAGCGGGCCTGCGGGAGGCGATGGCCGGGCGGACGACCTTCATCATCGCCCACCGCCTCTCCACCGTCGCCCTCGCCGACGAGATCGTCGTGATGGACGGCGGCGCGATCGTCGATCGCGGCAGCCACGAGGAGCTGATGAGCGGCTGCGGCTTCTACCGCGAGATCGCCGAGCACGGCCTCGCCGACTCGGTCTTCCTCCAGCGCGACCTCGAGGAGCGAGAGGAGGTCGCGCGCCTATGAGCCCAAGTCCGCCCCCCCAGCCCGATCCCGTGGTTCCTTTCGGACGCATCTCGTCCGTAAAGAACCTCGCGATCGATCTCTGGCGCCTCGTCCGCGGCGAGGACCAGCGGGCGCGCAAGGTGCGCTGGATGATCGGCCTGCTGCGGCCCTACCGCCGGCGCCTGATCCTGATGTTCACCGCGCTGCTGCTGGAGACGGGCGCCGCCCTCGCCCCTCCCTACCTGCTCGGCAAGGCGATCGACAGCGGCATCCGGGCGGGCGACGTCGCCACGCTCGACTGGATCGTCGCCGCCTTCGTCCTCGCCACCGTCCTCTACGCCGTCGCCACCTACTGGGAGACCTACCTGGTCGGCTGGATCGGGACGCGGGCGCTGCAGGACCTGCGCGAGCGGATCTTCTCCCACCTGCAGGCGATGTCGATCGGCTTCTTCACCCGCCGCAGCCCCGGCGTCCTGATCTCGCGGATGACCAACGACGTCGAAGCGCTGAACCAGCTGGTGACGAGCGGTTTCGTGACGATCTTCTCCAGCACCCTGACCCTGGTCGGGATCGTCGCGATCATGCTCGCCCTCGACGTCAAGCTGGCGCTGATCACCTTCGTCACCTTCCCGCTGCTGGCGGTGGCGAGCGTCGTCTTCCGGATCGTCTCCGCCGGCACCTACCGGGCGACCCGCGAGCGGATCGCCGCGGTCACCGCCTACCTGCAGGAAACCCTCAGCGGCGTGCGGATCGTCCGCAGCTTCGGCCAGGAGCCGCGCCACGTGGAGCAAATGACGGCGCTGAACGAAGAGAACCGCGACGTCAACATGAAGACCGTCTACCTCAACGCCTCCTATTTCCCGGCGGTCGAAATGCTGGCGGCGGTGGGGACGGCGGTGATCCTGCTCTACGGCGGCAGCCAGGCGGTGAACGGGGCGATCGAAGTCGGCGTCGTGGTCGCCTTCGTCGGCTACCTGACCCGCTTCTTCGAACCGATCCAGGAACTCTCCCAGCTCTACACGACCTACCAGCAGGGGATGGCGGCGCTCGACAAGATCTTCGACCTGCTGGACACGGCGCCGGACATGGTCGACGCGCCGGGCGCGATCGACCCGGGGACGCTGCGCGGCGAGATCGAGCTCGACGGCGTCTGGTTCTCCTACGCCGACGACCCCGTGCCCGGGGCCGCCGCGCATGCCAGCTCCAACGGAGCGGGCCCGGACCGGGCTAGCCCAACCGAAGACCTCTGGGCACTCCGCGGCGTCGACCTCCACGTACCGCCGGGACAGACCCTGGCCCTGGTCGGCGCCACCGGCGCCGGCAAGTCGACCTTCGCCAAGCTAGTCGCCCGCTTCTACGACCCCCAGAAGGGCACGGTCTTGGTCGACGGCCACGACCTGCGCGGGGTGCGGCAGCAGGCGCTGCGCCGCCAGCTCGGGATCGTGCCGCAGGAGGGCTTCCTGTTCAGCGGCAGCATCCGCGAAAACGTCGCCTTCGGGCGGCCGGAGGCGTCCGCGGAGGAGATCGAAGCGGCGCTGGCCGCCGTCGGCGCCACCGACTTCGTCGCCAAACTCCCGCAGGGCCTCGACACCGAAGTCGGCGAGCGCGGCATCCAGCTGTCGGCCGGCCAGCGCCAGCTGGTCGCCTTCGCCCGCGCCCTCCTCGCCGAGCCCCGCATCCTCATCCTCGACGAGGCCACCTCCAACGTCGACGTCCGCACCGAGAAAACGATCGAGCGCGGCCTCGAGCGCCTCCTCCACGGCCGCACCGCCATAGTCATAGCCCACCGCCTCTCCACCATCCGCAGGGCAGGCAAGATCGTCGTCCTCGAACACGGCCAGATAGCCGAGCAAGGCACCCACGACGACCTGATCAACGCAGGCGGCCCCTACGCCAAGCTCTACGGCGCCTGGTCAGAGTCCTCAGCGGCTTAGGGACGGACCCCTCCACAACACGCTCCGGTTGACGGCCTAGCTCGCGAGACCGCGAGGAACCCCAATAGTTCCGGTTCTTCGCGGTCTCGCGAAGAGCGTCTCCCAGAGACTGTCGCTAAGAGGGGTGGGTGTCCTCTGGCCGACCGGCGTCCTCTTGCCGGCACAGATCACTTGGCGAGAGACGGCCGCTTAGAGGCCGGCAACCCAGGGAGGTCAGAGGACGCCCACCCCTCCCTACAAGCAAACGCCCAATCAGCCGGGGCCGACGCCGCCGCTGGAGCTGCCACCACCCGTTTCGGGGGCTGCTTCGGGAGCTACTTCGGCTCCGCCGCCGGCGCCGCCGGTTTCGGGGGCTACTTCTTCTTCGGGCGGGGCTTCTTCGTATTCGGGTTCGACGTATTCGGCTTCGGGTTCGACGCCGCCTTCTTCTTCAAGCCCTTCGGCTTCTTCGCCGCCCGGTTCAGGTTCGGTCGTGCCGGTGCCCGAGCCTGCCGGGGTCACGGCCCCCGGGCCTTCGCTGCAGTCTTCGAAGCCGTAGTCGGCGGCCCGTTCCTGGAATTCTTCGAGCTGCGGTTCGGATTCGATCTTCGCTTCTTCGAGCGCCGCGACGTCTTCGCGTTCGGCCGCCAGCTTCGCTTCGCCCTCGACCTTCGCCAGCTCTTCGCCCGCTTCCATGAATTCGGCGTAGGCGGTTTCGCTGCCTTCCGGGGCGCCGAGTTCCTGCAGGCCTTCGATCATCCCCGTGTAGAGGTTGGCGACTTTTTCGTCCTGCTCGGTGCTGGAGGCTTCCGTTTCCGCCCCCGCGAGCGCCCCGACGGCCGCGTTGGTCTCGGCGCAGATCGCGTCGCCCTGTTCGATCAGTTCCGCTTTCGAGAGCTTCTGCGGTTCTTCGACGGTCGCCGTCGGTTCGGTGGTTTCTTCGCCCCCGCCCCCACCGCAGCCGGCGACCAGTGCCGCCGCCAGCAGGGCGAGCAGAAGCAGGAAGGTCTTGTGGCCGGGTCTCCTCACGGGGGCGAAGCTAGCAAGGGGAATGGACGCGTTTGCGGGATTTGCAGGGGTTCGACGAAAGCTGCGGCCCAGGGGCTCGAACCCCGACTTCCTCGTCCAGAGCGAGGCGTGCTGCCATTACACCAGGCCGCAACGGCGTCCCTCAGGATAAGGGACGAGGGCGGATCGGCGTCAATCCGCCCCGGTGAAGGGGGTTCGCTCGGCGATCATCTGCCGTGCCTGTGCCAGTTCCTCGGAGCGGCCGACGCTGAGGCAGCCGGCGACGCGGTCCCCCTGCAGGTACCAGACCGAGAACTCGCCCTCGTCCTCGCTGCCGCGCCAGACCTCCCGGTCCCACTCGTAGGCGGGACCGACGTACTCGAGGCTCGCCCAGTCGGCGAGGTCGCTGAAGAAGTAGGGGACGACCTCGTAGTCGGCGTCGGCGCCGAGCATGTTGCCGGCGGCGTGCTGGCCCTGCTGCATCGCCACGTCCCAGTGCTCGACGTGGATGCGGCGGCCGTGGACGACGCTCTCGTACGAACAGCAGTCGCCGGCCGCGTAGATGCCCTCGGCCGAGGTCCGCAGCTTCGAGTCGCAGACGATTCCGCCGTCGCCGACCTCCAAGCCCGCCCGCTGCGCCAGCATCGCGTCGGGGCGCACGCCGGCACCGACGACAACCGTGTCGCACTCGACCGCGAGCCCGCTCTCGGTGACGACCGCCCGCACCCGCCCGTCGCCCTCGAAAGCGCTCAGGGTCTCGCCGCCGTGGAAGGTCACCCCGTGCGCCTCCAGCTGACCTTGGAACCAGCGCCCCGCCCGCTCGCCGAAGGTCCGCGACAGCGCCACGTCCTCCATCGCGACGATCGTGCACTTCGTCCCCCGCGCCGCCAGCGAGGCGGCGACCTCGCAGCCGATGTAGCTGCCGCCGATCAAAACCACATGGCTGGCCGTCTTGGCGTCCGCGCGAATGGCATCTGAGTTGCCGAAGGCGCGCAGGTAGTGGATGCCCTCGTTCTCTGCCCCCTCGACACGGAGGATGTTGACCATCGCCCCGGTCCCCAGCAGCGCCTGGCCGAATCCGACCTCCTCCGCGCCCTGCACTTTCGCCGTCCGAGCCTCGAGATCGAGGCCCATGACGTTCTTGCCGCTCAGCAGC
>DASTGL010000176.1:0-3978 GCA_035719145.1 Solirubrobacterales bacterium | reverse complement strand
GTCTTGAAACGCTCCTGTGACAGCCCGACAACGGTTGCTAGAACCCGGGAGATCGTCGGATCGGACCGAACCAAGCGAGCAAGATTGTTCTGATCTATCGATTCCAGAGCTGCAATGGCAGCCGTGGCGTTAACACAGAGCTGAAGAATCTCCGGATCGGCGGCAGCGGCTTGCGGGTCTACGGCCGACAGCGACTTCAGGTAATCCTCGAACAGCGGTTTGCTCATCTTGCGATGAAGACGTACTCGGTGACTTTGCGTCGACCTGCGTTGGAGTGCGTACCGAATGCGTAGCGATGTGGAATCTCCAGACAGTCGACGTCAGATCGGTGTCGACGGAGCATCTCAGCAAGGTCGTCCTTGGTGAGGGCGGCGTTCGAGCCGTACGACACGACCAGCGTCGCGCCCTCGAAGTGCCCGAATAGATCGTCAAGCGCGGGGCCGGCGGAGCGCTTGTAAGCGAAGGGCGTGTACCGCTTCTGAAGCTTCCGGGTGCGGGTCTCCCACATGATCTCTTGGTCTTTCCAATAGGTCGCCAGCCCCTCCAGAAAGTGATAGCGCTTGATGTAGCAAGTGTCATCTTTGGGAGGTGCGTAAGGAGGGTCGAAGTAGGCGACCGCGAAGCCGTCGCTCGGGAGCTCGAAGACGTCTCCACAGATGGCCGCAGAGGTCTCTTCACCTTCGAAGATCGCTCCATTTACGATTTCCACCGCCTCTCGGAATAGCTCCTCCAGCGACATCCGCAACTGACGACGGCCGTCGTCATAGCGGAGGCTCGTGATCGTGAAGACGCCGCGCGGCTGTTTCCAGGCCGCCGCCAAGCACAACGCGCTCAGCGCCAAGGCCCGTTTGGGTCGTCGCAGCATGGCAATTTGAGACCAGGCGGCATCGAGGAAGCGATGGTCTGACTCTGGGAAATAGAGACCCCTGAAGGTGTCGGCGATGAAGTTCCTGCCATCGCGGTTGCCTGAGCAGATCCGCTCGACGTCCTTCGGTCCGAGCTGGACCTTGTCGTTTTCCACGAGGCCTTCGGCAATGGTCGAAGTGAACGCAAGGTGGTCGTTGGCCACCACACCCCTTCCCGTCGCCTTCAATGCGTAGGCAACTACACCGCTGCCCGAGAAGGCATCGACCGCAGGACCAGGCGGGAGATCCTCGAAAATCTCGGCCAGTTGGGCGGCAAGTCGGTACTTCGAACCCATGAAGCGAAACCTCGGATAGCGCTGCAGGCGTTCCGCGGCGGGAATGGATGAAGGTTCCTCGAGGGCAGGGAGAAGCATCGACATTTGACCATGAGACGCTACGGGAGCGGTCGGTTGGATCGAGCGACTCGCGCTTGGCACGGGAGAGATAGGCGCTGGGAGCCGGGACTTCTCCCCCTCGGAGAATCTGGACTCAATCTGGAGGCCGGATTTTGCTGAATCCCAGCGCCTCATTCCGCTCGATCACCGTCCCCTGCCAGCCGCGCAGCGGGCGGTCGTCGCGGGCGCGGAGCTCCTCGCAAACGCGCTTGGTGACGAAGTAGACGAGGAACGGGACGATCAGGGCGAAGGCGCGGAAGAACCAGACCTGGCCTTCGTAGGGGATAAAGGAGCGGAAGTAGAAGCGGTCGGTGGCGCCGGCGGCGAAGACGCTGAAGACCCAGACCAGGAAGGCAACGATCACTGCGGTGCGCTTGGGGTTGTCGCGGGGGCGGTCGAGGAGGTTGTGCTGGCGGGGGTCGTCGATGCGGAGGCGGCGGGCCAGCGGCGGCCAGGCGTAGAGGAGGCCGAAGACGATCCCCGGGAAGAGGGCGCCGCCCCAGAACGGGTTGGGGACGACGGTGTAGTCGCCGACGACGATCTCCAGCGGCGGCATCAGCCGCAGCGCCCCGATCAGCCAGCCGACGTACCAGTCGGGCTGGGCGCCGTTGGTCGAGAGGTAGGGCTCGTACGGTCCCCACTCCCAGATCGGGTTGATCTGGACGAGGCCGCCGAGCAGGAAGAGGACCCCGGCGACGACGAGGAAGAGGCCGGCGGAGCGCAGGGCGTAGCCGGGCCAGGTGGGGGTGCCGCGGACCACCCGCTCGGAGCCTTCCTCGGGGAACTGGGTGTGGTGCTGGCGGACGATCTGGGCAAGGTGCAGGGCGAGGAGGGTCGCGATCGCCATCGGGATCAGGAAGACGTGGAGGATCTCCAGCCGCGGCCAGAGCGAGCTGGTCCCCGGGAACTCACCGTTCCAGACGAGGAAGGCGAACTGGCCGCCGACGAAGGGGATCGACATCGCCACCGCGTAGGCGATCGCCAGCCCCATCCCCGAGAGCAGGTCGTCGACCAGCGAGTAGCCGAGGAAGCCCTCGAGGATCGCCAGGCCGAGCATCGTCACCCCGAGCCAGTAGTTGAGCTCGCGCGGCTTGCGGTAGGCGCCGGTGAGGAGGATCCGGACCAGGTGGAGGACGATCGCGACGATGAAGACGTCGGCCGCCCAGTGGTGGGTCTGGCGGATCAGCAGGCCGGCGGGCACGTCGAAGGAGATGTGCATGACCGAGGCGAAGCTCTCGCTCATCGAGGTCCCCTGCAGCGGCCCGTAGGAGCCCGCGTAGTGCAGTTTCGCCTCGCTGGGGACGTACCAGAAGGTGAGGAAGATCCCGGTGATGACGAGGACCACGAAGCAGTACATCGCGATCTCGCCGAGCATGAACGTCCAGTGGTCGGGGAAGACGTAGCGCAGCGTCCGCTTCAGCGGGCTGGCGGCGCCGAGGCGCTCGTCGAGGGCGGCGACGGTGCGGCGGATCACAGCGGCTTCCCCCGTGGGTCTTCGCGGATGCCGCCGTAGGAGGGGCCGATCGGTTCGTAGAAGCCGCCCGCCGCTTCGAGGCCGCCGTCGGCGCCGACCCGCAGCGGCAGCTGGGGGAGGGGACGGCCGGCGGGGCCGAAGAGGACCTTGCCGCCGTCGGCGGGGTTGAAGGTCGAGTAGTGGCAGGGGCAGACGAGCGCCGGCCCGGGCTGGGTTTCGTCGAAGGTCGGGTAGCGGAAGAGCGAGACCGCGCAGCCGGCGTGGGTGCAGATCTTCGAGTAGGCGACGTAGCCGTGCGGGGCGGAGTGGGCGCGGTCCGCGGGCAGCTCGAGCTCGTCGGGCTCGAGGCGGACGAGCATCAGCGGCGAGCCGAGGTCCTCTTTGCTCGCGCCGGCGGGGAAGCCGGTGATGAACTCGCCGGGGGCGAGGGTGTCGAGCGTGATCGGCTCGCCGGTCTCGTCGACCACTTTCTTGCCGGTGCTCCAGGGCGTTTCGTAGACCTTCTCGCCGATCCGCGGCCCGAGCGAAGCGATCGGGACGACCGCCGCCGCCCCCAGCGCGGCGCCGACCGCCGCCAGCGAGGAGAACAGCAGCTTGCGCCGCGTCACCCCGACCTTGCCCTCGACCAGGTGGTTCTCGACTGCGCGCCGCTCTTCGCGGTCGCCGTAGTCCTTGTACTTCTCGGTCGCTTTCTCCTGGATGACGACGCGCTTGCCGGCGAGGGCTGAGGCGACACCGGCGAGGACGAGCCCGAGCCCGATGCAGAGTCCGAGCAGCTGCGTGTCTTCGCTGATCACGTAGAAGACGACGAAGCCGGCAAACGCGACCGCGGCCACAACCAGCAGCAGCGCCACCACCAGCTCGGCCCGAGGATCAGGCGTCTCGTCCAGCTCCGGCGGCGGCACATATTCCCGCCGCCGCAACTCCTCCTCCGAGCGAACTGCATCAACTTGACTATCTGCTGGGTGGTCAAGTTGATGCAGTTCGGATTGGCGGTCCTGTTGCTCCCGGCGGCGGCGCAGGCCGGAGAGGCCGCCCAGGGCGGCGACCACGCGGGAGAAGATTCCGCCTGGGGTCATCGGCTCGTCCTCTCGCCGATCAGGCGGATCGTGAACAGAAGGGCCACTCCGGCCAGGAGCCAGGCGACCATGCCCTCCGGGATCGGGCCGATGTGGCCGATTCCCCAGCCGCCCTTGTCTTCGGG
>DASTGL010000175.1:0-5655 GCA_035719145.1 Solirubrobacterales bacterium | reverse complement strand
GCAAGACCGAGGAGTTCGCTGAGAGCGTGCGCCTCCTCGGCGGTCGCCTTCAGCGGCCCGGGCCAGGCGCCGCTGAAGATCCGCAGCGTGTACCAGAGGTCCTTTGCCCGTTTGCGCCACTCGTGCAAGGCATCCTCGCTGCCGCCCGGCGCTGTCTTCGCCGCCTTGCGGCCGCGGCGGTAGGCGCGGGTGAGGGCGGTGTCGATCGTCATCCACGAGTCGCTCGACAGGTCCCAGCCGCGGACTTCTTCCAGGCCGGCTTCGATCTCCGCGATCGCCTCGGCGGCGAGCGCTTCGCTGCGCGGGGTGTCGGTGGCGGCTTCGCAATCGCGGACGAGGATCTTCCGCCAGGCCTCGACCGTCTCCCCCGGCAGTCCCTCCGCCTGCTCGCTCAGCGCTTCGAGCGTCCTCAGCTTGACCTCGGCGTCGCGGGCGTCGGCGAGGGCGCGGCCGGCGTCGCGGAAGCGCCGGTCGGCCCGTCGGTAGCGCTTCTTGCCAAGCGCGCCGCGCAGCAGGCGCAGCACCGTGCGCAGCTTCTTCAGGTCCTTGCGGGCACCGTGGACGGCGGCGGCGGTCTCCGCCTCGCCGGCGCTGCTCGCCCGCAGCCGTTCGAGCGCCGCTTCGGCGCGGCCGGCGGCGACGCGGGCCAACCCCGCCGCCAACTCCTCTTCTCTGGCCAGCCTGAAAGACCGGTCGCGATCCGTGGGCACCACAGCATCGTAGGATGCCCGTCTGCGCTCGCTTCGAACCAGTCTCCTCGTCATCGGCATCCTCGGCTGCTGCTTCGCCGCGGCGGCCGCCGCCGAAAAGCCCGCCAACGAACCGTTCTTCCCCCAGGCCGGGAACCGCGGCTACGACGCCCTCCGGTACAACCTCGACCTCCGCTACCACCCGCAGGGCAGGCGGATCGACGCGCGGGCGGCGATGGTCGCCGAAGCCACCGACCGGCTCAGCCGGCTGTCGCTCGACTTCTTCGGTCCCCGCGTGTCGGAGGTCGACGTGGGCGGCGTTCCCGCCGATTTCCGGCGGCGGCCCGGCAAGCTGATCGTCGTCCCGAAGCAGCCGATCGTCGCCGGCGGCGTCTTCGCGGTCCGGGTCGAATACAGCGGCACGCCGCCGAAAGTCACCGATCCCGACGGCACCCAGGAGGGGTGGTACCCGACCGACGACGGGGTCCTCGCGGTCGGCGAGCCCCAGGGGACGGCTGCCTGGATTCCCTGCGACAACGTCCCGACCGACAAGGCGCTGTTCGCTTTCGCCGTTTCCGTGCCCAGAGGGCTGAAGGCGGTCGCGAACGGGCGGCTCGAAGCGGTTCTGCGCAAGCACGGGGAAGCGACCTACGTCTGGGGCGTGGGGCCGCAGCCGATGAGCACCTACCTCGCCCTGCTCGACATCGGCCAGGGGCGGCTCGTCAAGAGCAGCGCCGCCGGCGTTCCCGCCTGGACGCTGGTCGATCCGCGGCTCGAGAAGCAGGCCGATCCGGTGCTCGCGTCGCTGCCCGAGATCGTCCGCTTCGAGAGCGGGATCTATGGGGAGTACCCCTTCAAAGCTGCCGGATCGGCGGTCGACTCCGCCCCAGGCCTCGGCTACGCGCTGGAGACGCAGACCCGTCCGATCTACCCCTACGTGCCGGACCTGACCACGGTCGTCCACGAGACCGCGCACCAGTGGTTCGGCGACTCCGTCGGGCTGAAGCGGTGGCCGGAAATCTGGCTGAACGAGGGCTTCGCCACCTGGACCGAGTGGTACTACGCCGAGCGCCACGGACGCCGCAGCGCCCACGCGATCTTCGACCGCCTCTACCGCGTCCCCGCCTCGAATACCGCCTTCTGGAACCCGCCGTCGGCGCACCCCGGCACGCCGAAGAACCTCTTCGGCCCCTCCACCTACATCCGTGGGGCGATGGCGCTGGAGGCGCTGCGGCTGAAGATCGGGACGAAGCCGATGCTGCGGGTGCTGCGCGATTGGACGACCGGCCACCGCTCCAGCAGCGGCACGATCGAGCAATTCGAAGCCTTGGCCGAAGAGGTCTCTGGGCAAGGCCTCGGCCCCTTCTTCCAGCGCTGGCTCTACCGGCGCGGCAAGCCCTGATCCGCCGATGAACCGAACCCGCTTCCTGCTTCCGCTCCTCCTGCTCGCCTTCTTCGCGCCCCTCCCCGCCGCCGCCGGCGCCGGGCCGGTGGAGCTGAAGCCGCCCGCCCCGCTGGAGATCGGCCGCGTCGTCCTCGGCCACACCGCGGAGGGGCACCCCACGATCCTGCTGCCCGTCACCTACCCGATCGAGTTCGCCGATCGACCCGTGCGGCTCGAAGTGACGCTCCTCGACCGCCGCGGCCGCCTCGCCTTCAGCTCCTGGGTCAGGGCACGCCTCGACGCCGGCCGACGGCGACCCGAGCGCCGCCGCCACTTTGTCTTCGTCCATAGCCTCGACATCGGGGCCCGACCGCCGATCCAGCTCGTCAAGGGCATGCGGGTCGTGGTGAGGGCGGAAGACCTGCTCGACCTCAACGGCGACGGCAAGCCGGAGCTGGAAAGCCGCGATCGAGCCACTCAGCCACTGCCGCTCACCTCCTCCCGCAGCTTCTGCAGCACGCCGCCCGTGAGCCGGGCCCGCCCCGGCCGCCGCAGGACCGTGCGACTGCCGGCCTGCACCGACGAGCCCCGCTGGCGGATCGTGCGGCAGCCCGAACACGGGCGCGCTCACCTCGAAGACGGCAGCCTCGTCTACCGCTCCGGCTCCGGCTTCCGCGGCACCGACACGCTCACCCTCACCGGCGGTCGCGAAGTCCGCTTCACGGTCGAGCCGTCGAGCGAACCGGTCGTCCGCGCCCTCGGCGACTCGGTCACCGCCGGCTTCGGCTACTACAGCAACGGCACGCCGATGACGATCGGGCGCCTGCTCGGCTGCCGCCCGCCGGCCAAGGAATACGACGACGCCTGCTCCTCCAACTCGCTCGTCACCGCCAACACGCAGAAGCTCCTCTACGCGCCGGACTACGGCCTCTCGAACAACATCAGCTGGGCGGCGCAGTGGGCGAACGAGCACGGCGTCACCGACTACGAGAACCTCGCGGTCAGCGGATCGGAACCGGCCGACTGGGGACCGGGCGGGTCCTTCCACAAGAAGACCGAAGAAGTCGAGGCCGAAGATCCCGACTACATCCTGATGACGGTCGGGGCCAACCCGCTGCTCTCGGAAATGCTCTTCGGGATCGACAACATGGGCTGCGCGGTCTACTCCGACGTGTTCGGCGGCTACCGCGAATGCATCCAGCGCGCCTTCGCCGAAGTGCACCTGCGCGAACGGCTGAGGGGCCTCTACGAAGACCTCGTCCGTCACACCGACGCGACGATCTACCTGATGCAGTACCACCTCGCGGTCCCCTCCTCGGCGCTTGCCTACAGCGCCGTCCAGATCGCCGAGATGGGACAGCTGCTGAACGGCGAAATCGCCGCGGTGGCCGGTGAAGTGAATCCGGAGCGGCTGGTCGTGGTAACGCCGCCCCACTTCGACGTCGGGATCGACATCTCGCCGGTCTACCCCGCGACCTTCAGCTGCTCGCGGCTCGGGTATACGGTCGACGGGCCGAGCGTGCAGTCGACGCCGACCCAGAAGGAGCTGGCGATCCTGCACCCGCTCTCCTTCTGCAAGGGCCCCGAAGGCGGCGGCGAACCGTGGGTGATCAGCGGCGACACCGGCATCCACCCGAGCGCCGCCGGCTACGCGCAGATGGCCGCGCAGGTCCCTCCGCCGCAAGGCTGACGAACTGGTCTACACCTCGAGGCGCTCCTCCTCGAGGTCGAGGTCGCGCTCGACCCGGCGCATCACCTCGGCCGAGATCCCGCCGCTGTCGCGGAGCTCGACCAGGGCGCCGCGCTGGGCGGCGTAGAGCTCGTGCATCAGCCGCTGGTAGGCGAGCGAGCGGTCCTGGATCCCGTCCTCATCCTCGATCTTGCCGGCGAGGACCTTGAAGCGCCGGCGGCGGAATTCGTACAGCGCCCGCACTCGTTTCACCGTGTCCTCCTGGGTCCATTCCTCGATCGAGAGCTCGTCGAGGCGTTCGAGCGCGGCACCGGCGGCGGTGAGGCGGGCGCGCACCTCCTCGTGCTCCTCCTCGCTGCCGTCCTCGGCGACGTCGAAGCGGCGGATCAGCAGCGGCAGGGTCAGGCCCTGGCCGACGACGGTGAAGAGGATCACCGCGAAGGTGACGAAGAGGATCAGGTCGCGGCCGGGCAGCGGTTCGCCGGCGTCGGTGGTCAGCGGCAGCGCCAGCGCGGCGGCGAGCGAGACGGCGCCGCGCATCCCCGACCAGGCGGCGACCACCCGCAGTTTCCAGCTGGCCCGGCGGGCGCGCTGCTGCGGGCGCCGGTCGACGGCGCGGATCAGCGCGGTGACGCCGAAGCTCCAGACGATCCGGGTGACGACCACGAGCAGCGCCACCAGCAGGCCGTCGGCGATCGCCTCGCCGGCGCTGATCCCAGAGGACTTAAGCCCGTCGACGATCACCGGCAGCTGCAGGCCGATGAGGATGAAGAGGGTCGCGTTGAGGAGGAAGACGAGGATTTCCCAGACCGAGAAGGACTGCAGGCGGACCGTCGGCGAGATCAGCTCCGGAGCGCGCCAGCCGAGGTAGACGCCGCAGGTGACGACGGCGAGGACGCCGGAGGCGCCGATCTGGTCGGCCGGGAGGAAGGCGGCGTAGCCGCTGAAGAGGGAGATCGTGATCTCGGTCGTCGGGTCCTCGGTGCGGCGGCGGATCGCCGCGATCAGATAGCCGGCGAGGAGGCCGATCGCGAGCCCGCCGCCGGCGGCGAGGAGGAAGCGCCCGCCGGCCTCGGCGGCGGAGAAGCCGGCGCCGACCGCGGCGGCGACCGCGACCTTGTAGATGACCAGGGCGCTGGCGTCGTTGACCAGGCTCTCGCCCTCGAGCACGTTGACGATCCGGCGCGGGATGCCGGAGCGGCGGAGGATCGTCGTCGCCGCGACGGGGTCGGTCGGGCCGACGATCGCGCCGAGGGCGATCGCGACCGCCCAGGGGAGGTCGAAGACGAGGTGGGCGACCGTGCCGACGACGATCGCGGTCGCCAGCACCAGCCCGATCGAGAGCAGCGAGATCACCCGCGTGTCCTGGCGCAGCGCGTTCAAGTCGGCGAAGAAGGCGCCCGAGTAGAGCAGCGGCGGCAGGAAGATCAGCAGGACCAGGTCCGGGTCGAGTTCGATCTCCGGGATCCCCGGCACCAGTCCCAGCGCCAGCCCGCCGAGCACGAGGACGATCGGATACGGCACCTGCCACCAGTTGGCGAGCGCGTTCAGCAGCGCCACCGAGACCAGCAGCGCCGCGATGAAGACCTGGATCTCGCCCATCGATCCCGAACTGCATCAAATTTTCCCTCTACTGGCGAGAGAATTTGATGCAGTTCGGGGATGGGGCGGTTTTTGGTGGCGCCGGATTCGTTCAAGGGGGCCTTCGACGCAGCGCGAGTGGCACAGGCAATCGCGGATGGGATAGAGGCTGGAGGTGGCGAGGCTGATCGCTGCCCGGTCGCCGACGGAGGCGAGGGGACGATTGACGTGCTGCTGGGCGCGCTCGGCGGGGAGCGGCGCAGCGCCCCCGTCCATGACCCGCTGCGGCGGCCGATCGAGGCGGAGTATGC
>DASTGL010000174.1:0-11606 GCA_035719145.1 Solirubrobacterales bacterium | reverse complement strand
CCGTCTCTAGATCTGGGAGGGGAGGGAGTCGCTCTAGTTCCGGGTGCGATCGAGATTGCGTTCGATCGCTCGGGCGCGATATGCGAGCCCGGCGAGGATCGCCAGGAGAAGCAGGCTGACGGCGATCATCAGTAGCGATCCGGCCGCGATCGAGGCAACGAGTGCGATCACCAGAAGCACCACCACGCCGTCGCCGAGGTTGAGCAGGCCCACCTGCACAGCCTATTGAGGGCTGGTTCCCTCTCGGGCGGTAGCCTGAGCTGATGATCGCGGGCCTGTTCGAACTCATCGTGGAGGGCGTCGGCAATCTTCTCTCTGCCCTCGGCTTCGAAAAGCTGATCGAACGCGACGAGGCGAAGCCGGACCCGCGGAACTTTCCGCCGCCTCGCTGAACCCGGGCTACGGCACCGCGGTCGCCTCGGTCTCGACGCCGCCGCCCTCGAACTTGCCCCCGCCGCCTTTGCCGGGGGCGCCGGCGTCTTCGCCGCCGAGGCGGTGGGCGAGGTAGACGGGGATGATCGAGATCAGGATCATCACTACGGCTACGGCGTTGACGATCGGGAGTTCGTGGGGGCGGAAGAGGTTGGAGAAGATCCAGATCGGCAGGGTCTGTTCGCCGGCGCCGATCGTGAAGTTGGTGACGATGATCTCGTCGAAGGAGAGGGCGAAGGCGAGCAGGCCGCCGGCGATGAGGGCGCTTTTCATCCCCGGGAAGGTGACGTGGCGGAAGGTCTGCCAGGTGTGGGCGCCGAGGTCGGCCGAGGCCTCCTCGTAGGAGCCGGAGAGCCGGCGCAGGCGGGCGACGGCGTTGTTGTAGACGACGACGATGCAGAAGGTCGCGTGGCCGACGATGACGGTGAAGAGGCTGAGCGGCACGTTCAGAACCTGGGTGAAGGTGTTGGAGATCGCGACGCCGGTGACGATGCCCGGCAGGGCGATCGGCAGGATCACGAGGAATGAGATCGTCTCCCGCCCGAAGAAGCGGTGGCGGGCGACGGCGAGCGAGGCGAGCGTCCCCAGCACCAGCGCGATCGCCGTCGCGAACACCCCCGCTTTCAGCGAGGTGAAGAACGCTTCCCGGGCCGCTTCGTTCTTGAACGCCTGGCTGAACCAGTGGGTGGTGAAGCCCGGCGGCGGCCATTCGAGGATCTTGCTCGAGTTGAAGGCGTAGATCACGATCACGATCAGCGGGATGTAGATGAAGGCGAGCCCGACCGCGACCGCCACCCGCAGCAGCAGCTGTGAGCGTTTCGAGAGCCTCATCGCCGCCCCCTAGACATGCTCGAACGCTCCCAGCTTCCGGGCCACCAGCAGGTAGGCGATCATCACCACGATCGGGACCATCGCCAGGGCGGCGGCGAACGGTTGGTTGTTGGCGATGTTGGAGTAGATGACGTTGCCGATGAACTGGTCGTTGGAGACCAGGCGAGGGGTGATGTAGTCGCCGAGGGTGAGCGAGAAGGTGAAGATCGAGCCGGCGACCACCGCCGGGAAGCTGAGGGGCAGGATCACCCGGCGGAAGGTGGTGAAAGGGGAGGCGCCGAGGTCCTCGGAAGCGCTGATCAGCGAGTTCGGGATCCGCTCCAGGCCGGCGTAGATCGGCAGGATCATGTACGGGAGCCAGAGGTAGCTGAAGACGAGCCAGACGGCGGTCGTCCCGTAGCCGGGACCGTGCAGGCCGATCGGTTCCAGCGCCCAGTTGATCGCTCCGTTAGCTGAGAGCAGCGTCCGCCAGGCGTAGACCTTGACCAGGTAGCTCGACCAGAGCGGCAGCAGGATCCCGACCACCAGCAGCGCCTTGCCGCGGCGGCTCGCCAGCTTCGCCATGTAGAAGGCGATCGGGAAGGCGATCACCGCGTCGGTGATCGTCACCAGCAGGGCGGTGCGGATCGTCCGCCAGACGATCGTCCGGTAGACGGGTTCGTTCCACAGCGATTCGAAGTTTTCGAGCGTGAATTCCTTGATCGTCGCCCCGCTGAGCGGGTCGACCGACCAGAAGGCGGCGACCAGCAGCAGGGCCAGCGAGCCCAGGTAGCCGATCACCAGCCAGCCCACCGGGCCGGCGAGGAGCGCCCCTATCTGCAGGCGCCGGCGACCCTGGAAGAGGCCGGCGAGCCGATGGCCCACCGACCTCCTCCGCAAGACCGCTTCAGATGCCACGAATCAGACCTGCCGGACTAGCCTTTGACTTCCGTCCAGGCTTTCACCCAGTCGTTGTAGTCCATGCAGTCTTCTTCGCCGTTGCCGCAATCGGCCAGCGGCGTTTCCCAGTAGTAGACCCGCTTCCAGAATGCCGGTTCTTCGGCGTGGTATTCCGAGCAGAAGTTCGGATTCGCGGTTTCTTTGCAGGCGAGTTCCTGGGCCGGCGCCTCGCCGAAGTATTCGGCGACCTCGGCGTTGGCTTTCGGCGAGATGATCCAGTTCATCCACTCGTACATGCAATTCGGGTGTTTCGCGTCCTTGGCGATCATCCAGGTGTCAGACCACCCGGTCGCACCCTCCTTCGGCAGGAAGCCCTGGCTCGCCGGGCTGGCCGCGACCGGCACGCCTTCGCCCTTCAGCGCGAAGTACTGGTACTGCCAGGTGGTGCCGACCATGACGTCGCCGCCGGCGTATTCGGAGATCTGCTTGGCTGCTTCGGACCAGTAGCTTGGGTCAGCGCTGGACTTCTGTTCCTTCAGCAGTTCGATCGCCGCGTCGAACTGTTCTTCGTTCAGCTCGTAGGGGTTTTCGATCCCCAGCTTCGGTTCGTGGAACTTCAGGTACATGGCGGCGTCGGCGATGTAGCTCGATTCGTCGTAGACGCTGATCTTGCCCTTGTACTTGGCGGCCATCTTCGGGTCGAACATGATGTCCCAGGAGTCGGGTGCCGGCTTGACGTCGTTCCCGTTCCACATCAGCAGGTTGGCCCCGCGGCCGTGGGGGATGCCGTAGTTGACGCCTTCGAAGGTGTTGTACGGCTGGTCCTTGAGGTCGCTGAAGACCGTCTTGTAGTTGGGGACGAGGTCGGTGTTGACCGGGGCGACGAGGCCGGCGGCGACGAGGCGCGCGGTCGCGTTGCCGGAGGCCGAGACGCCGTCGTACTGGCCGGTTTTCATCAACTCGACCATTTCGTCGGAGGTGCCGGCTTCCTTGTCGGAGACCTTGCAGCCGGTCTTCTGTTCGAACGGCTTGGTCCATTCCGGTTCGACGTAGCCGGCCCAGGAGATCAGGTTCAGCTGCCCCTCACCCTTGCCGACCTTCTGCAGCGCTTCTTCGCTGCTGCCGCCGCTGGTGCTGCTGCTGCCCCCGCCGCCGCAACCGGCGATCGCGAGCATGCCCACTACAAGGGCGGCGAGGACGAGCCACGCCGCGCGGGCGGGATTGCCTTCCCTGTTCCTCATCGTGCTACCTCCTGTTTAGTTGACTTCCCTCCGACGGCGGCCGCGTGCTCGGGTCGCCAACCTACGAGGACCTCTTTGCCCTGCTGCGGCAGCGCGCCCGAGGACGCGCTCTCCACGTTTTGCCGGACGACCTGGAGCCTCTCCCCGGACTCCAGCTGGACCGTGAAGCGGGTGACCGAGCCGGCGTAGGAGACGTCGACGATCCTGCCGCTCTCGGTCTGCAGGCCGTCGGCCTGCGCCCCCGGCTCCAGCAGCTCGATCTTCTCGGGGCGGATCGTCATCCGCCCGCCGTCGCGCTCGATCAGGTTGGAGACGCCGACGAAGCCGGCGACGAACTCGTTGGCCGGATGCTCGTAGAGCTCCAGCGGCGCGCTCACCTGCTCGATCCGGCCGTTGTTGAAGACGGCGATCCGGTCGCTCATCGTCAGCGCCTCGTCCTGATCGTGGGTGACGTAGACGAAGGTGATCCCGACCTCGCCCTGGATCGTCTTCAGCTCGGTCTGCATCTCCTCGCGCAGCTTCAGGTCGAGGGCGCCGAGCGGCTCGTCGAGCAGCAGGACCTTGGGCCGGTTGACGATCGCCCGCGCCAGCGCCACCCGCTGCCGCTGGCCGCCGGAGAGCTCGCCCGGCTTGCGGTCGGCGTAGCCGGGCAGCCGGACCATCTCCAGCGCTTCGTCGCGGCGCTTGCCCCGCTCCTCCTTGCCGACCCGCGCCACCTTCATCCCGTACTCGACGTTCTGGCCGACCGTCATGTGGGGGAAGAGCGCGTAGTCCTGGAAGACCGTGTTGATCGCCCGGTCGTAGGGCGGCACGCCGCTGACGTCCTCGCCGGCCAGCTCGATCGCGCCGCTCGTCGGGTCCTCGAACCCCGCGATCATCCGCAGCGTCGTCGTCTTGCCGGAGCCCGACGGCCCCAGCATCGTGAAGAACTCCCCCTGGGCGATCTCCAGGTCGATCCCCGCGACCGCCACCACCTCGCCGTACCTCTTGGTGAGGTTGGACAAACGTATGTCTGCAGCTGCTCCCTCTATGCCTGGGAAGTTATCCGGGACGGTGCGGATTGCAAGAACAAAGTGGACGCCCCGTCTTAGCCGCAGTGGAGTAGGGAATCCCAGCTAGGGCGAGCAAGAGCCCGCCCTGCGGGACGTCCTGCACCTGCGGTTCCGGCATTCAGCCGTCTCTAGGTGCGTGTGGTGGGAGGGGTGGGTACACCCCCGAACGGCTTGTACTTTTTGGGCGTCCACATCCGCGGACCGACAGATCACGCCCCACCCAAAGAAGTTGAGAGAGGGGGTGTACCCACCCCTCGTACAGGAGGCGCTTCTCTAGTAGCCGGCGGGGTGCCGGGCAACAAACCCGACGTTGTCCCGCAGTTCCGCGTGCCAGCGAGGCCCCGTTTCGCCGCCTTCGTCGCCGGAGGTGTCCCAGCGGTAGCCGGCGATTTCGGCGTAGGCGTGGCCGGCGTTGGCCCAGACGGTGATCCAGCGGCCTTCGCCTTCTTCGCCCCAGCTCTCCATCGGGCCGGAGGGAAGGGGGCTTTCGAGGAAGTGGCCCCCGTGGAGGGCGAAGGAGACCGAGCCGGAGCAGTCGTAGCCGCGGTCGTTCCAGCGGGCGTGGCCGCCGCCCCAGATGTAGGGCTTGCTGCGGATCTTGTTCGCGGCGGCGATCACGGCTTTGACGCGCGGCGGGGCGCTCGCCGGCGGGACCAGCATCCCGTTGCTGAGCAGATGCGCTTTCGCGGTCGGGGTGCAGAGGTCGACTTCGGCGGGCGAGAGGCCGCCGCTGGTGCAGCGAGCGGAGGCGCTGCCCGCGCCGATGAGGATCGTGGCGAAGATCGCGATAGCAAGCGCAAGCCCAGCCAACCTGAAGTTGTGACGCAAACCGATTCTCCTTCGTCGGCCTACGGGGTTAGCTGTCGGCCTAGCGCGAAAGGAGCTTGCGCCCCCACCTGATCGGTGGGCTCGGCCCGAAAACGTGGTTCCCCCGCTCCCGTTGCGCCCTTGGCGCCTGGGATTCGGCGTTCCGGTTATCGAACGCGGAGAATGTAGCGCATTACCCGGCGGGGCGCTCACAAAACGCAAATATTTGCTCGAAAAGGCCGCTCCCACTGACAATCTGTTCGACGCGGGCGCTGATAGCTTGCGCCCTGGGATGAACCTTTCGGGCCGCAAAGCGCTCCTCACCGGAGCAACCGGAGGCCTGGGAAGGGCGATCGCGCACGCCTTGGCTGAGCGCGGCGCTCAAGTGGCCCTCAGCGCCCGCAAGCGCGAAGCCCTCGAAGAGTTGGCCGCGGACCTCCCGGGCAGCGGCCACACCGTCCTGCCGGCCGACCTCGCCGAGCCCGATGCCGCCGAGCGCCTGGCCGTCGAAGCCGCCGGCACCGAGATCCTCGTCGCCAACGCCGGCCTCCCCGCCGCCGGCAAGCTCGACGACTTCACCCCCGAGCAGCTGAAGCGTGCCCTCCGCGTCAACCTCGAGGTGCCGATGCTGATGGCCCGCGCCCTCTACCCCTCGATGCTCGAGGTCGGCAGTGGCCACCTGGTCTTCATCGCCTCCCTCAGCGGTAAGGCCGCCAGCCCCCGCAGCTCGATCTACAACGCGACGAAGTTCGGCCTCCGCGGCTTCGCCTTGGGCCTCCGCGCCGACATCTCGCCGCGGGGAGTAGGTGTCTCGCTCGTGTCCCCGGGCTTCATCCGCAAAGCGGGCATGTTCGCCGACGCCGGCGCCAAGCCCCCACCCGGCATGGGCACCTCCACCCCCGAGCAGGTGGGAGCCGCCACCGTCAAGGCGATCGAGCGCAACAAGGTGGAGGTGACCGTCGCCCCCCTCCAGCAACGAATCGGCGCCCACATCGCCCTCGTCAGCCCCAGCATCAGCGACAAAGCCCAGAGCGGATCGGCCGGCCAGAAGGCAGCCCAGGCCATCGCCGACGGGCACGGCGAAGCCAAGCGGTAGCCGACTCTCAGGAGAGCTGGAAGCCGGCGTAGGTGAGCATCAGCCCCGCAAGGCTGAAGAAGCCGAAGAGCATGTTCCGCTGCATCGACTCGATGCTCGCCCGCAGCTCCCGATGGGAGGCTTGGATTTCGCTTCGTAGCTCCTGGGTGATAGTTTGATTTTCGCCTCGAAGCTCCTGCGCAAAAGCCTGAATTTCGCTCCGCAGTTCCTGCGTGGAAGCTTGGATTTCAGCCCGTAATTCCAGCGTGGAAGCTTTTTGCTCCGACCTGAGTTCGCGGATCTCGGTTTCGATGTTCTGAAAGCGCGCGTCGATCTGCGCTTCGAGCCGATCGACTTGTTTATCCGTTGCCTGCTCTTCCATCGTCTGCGTCAGGATAGCGAAACTTATCGTCTACAGCAGACGGATACTCTGAGACGGGCACTACTTCAGAACCGACGCGATGCTGAACCCGTCGTAGCCCTTGCTTCCCACCGTTTGGATGGTCGTGGCAAGAACCCGCTCCTCGGCGGCCAGGATCTCGTGCAGCCGTCTTTGTGCCTGCACCTTGGGATCGTCCGATGCGCTGTCGGCGAGGCTCCCGCCTCGGACGACGTTATCGACGACGATCATCGCCCCCGGCCGCGAGTGCTCCAGAGACCAGGAGAAATAGCCGGGGCTGTTCTCCTTGTCAGCGTCGATGAAGGTGAAGTCGAACGGCCCGGCGGATTCGGACTCGAGCTCCGGCAGCAGATCGAGTGCCTTGCCTACGCGCAGATCCACCACCCTGGCCAGGTCGGCACGATCGATGCTCTTCTGCGCAACCGCGGCGTATGCGGGGTCGGCCTCAAGGGTGATCAGGCGGCCATCCTCGGGCAGAGCCCGGCCAAGCCAGATCGTGCTGTAGGCGCCGAGCGTTCCGAACTCGAGGATGGACCTTGCGCCGACCGATTTCGCCAGCAGGTAGAGGAGCTTCCCTTGCGGCGGTGAGACCTGGATGGACGGCAGGCCTGCGGCCTCGCTGGCGGCAATCGCCCCCGTCAGTGCCGGGTCGTGCGGAGCCAGCAAGCCACTAACGAACTCGTCGACCGCCTCCCATTTCTCTTGACCCATGACCGGCAGTATCCCGTGTCCCCGAAAGCGATCGATAAGCAGCGAGCCGGACCCCTCTCGAACGGGCGGATACTCAAAACGGCGGCCTAATTAGCCGCCGTTTGTCCGGGCGAGAGGGGTCCGGCTCGCCCCCACCTTGAGTTGCCTAGGATGACCTTGTGAGCAGCGATTCCTTCGGCGCCCGGTCCAACCTCCAGGTAGGAGGCAAGGACTACGAGATCTACCGCCTCGATGCGCTCCAGGAGAAGTTCGACGTCGCCCGCCTCCCCTACTCGATCAAGGTCCTGCTTGAGAACGTTCTTCGGCTCGAGGACGGCACCTCGGTCAGCGCCGCCGACGTCGAAGCGATCGCCTCCTGGGACGCCTCCGCCGAGCCGAGCGAGGAGATTCCCTTCCAGCCCGCCCGCGTCCTCATGCAGGACTTCACCGGTGTTCCGGCCGTGGTCGACCTGGCGGCGATGCGCGACGCGATGGAGGAGATCGGCGGCGACCCGGCGGCGATCAACCCGCTGGTCGACGTCGACCTGGTGATCGACCACTCGGTCCAGGTCGACGCCTTCGGCAACGAGCGCGCCTTCGCCCTCAACGCCGAGCACGACTTCGAGCGCAATCTCGAGCGCTACTCGTTCCTCAAATGGGGCCAGCAGAGCTTCGACAACTTCCGCGTCGTCCCGCCGGCGACCGGCATCTGCCACCAGGTCAACCTCGAGTACCTGGCCCAGGTCGTCTACAGCCGCGAGAACGGCGGCGTCCTGCAGGCCTACCCCGACACCCTCGTCGGCACCGACTCCCACACGACGATGGTTAACGGCCTCGGCGTCCTCGGCTGGGGCGTGGGGGGGATCGAGGCCGAGGCGGCGATGCTGGGCCAGCCGATCTCGATGCTGCTGCCGAAGGTGGTCGGCTTCAAGCTCTCCGGCGAGCTGCCCGAGGGGGCGACCGCGACCGACCTCGTCCTCACCGTGACCGAGATGCTGCGCGAGCGCGGCGTCGTCTCCAAGTTCGTCGAGTTCTTCGGCCCCGGCCTGCCCACCCTCGGCCTCGCCGATCGCGCCACGCTCGGCAACATGTCGCCGGAGTTCGGCTCGACCTGCGCGATCTTCCCGGTCGACGCCGAGACCTTGCGCTACCTCGACCTCACCGGCCGCCCGACCGAGACGATCGAGCTGGTCGACGCCTACGCCCGCGAGCAGGGGATGTTCCATGACGAGAACACCCCGGATCCGACCTTCTCCGACCTGCTCGAGCTCGACCTCGGCGACGTCGAACCGAGCATCGCCGGCCCCAAGCGCCCGCAGGACCGGGTGCCGCTGGCCGAGGCCAAAGAGGCCTTCCTGGAGGCGATGGGGGAGTTCGATCCGGAGGCCGCCGAGCAGATGGGCAACGGCCGCGACGAGGCGATCGAAGAGTCGTTCCCGGCCTCCGATCCGCCGGCCGAGGACCACGACGACGCCGCCGGCCGGCCCCGCCCGGCCCTCAGCGGCACCGCCACCGCGCCGAAGCGGACCGAGGACGCGGTCGAGGTGAACATGGACGGCACCGCCTTCGAGCTCGACCATGGCCGCGTCGTCATCGCCGCGATCACCAGCTGCACCAACACCTCCAACCCGAGCGTGATGATCGGCGCCGGCCTACTCGCCCGCAACGCGGTCGAAAAGGGCCTGCAGCGCAAGCCCTGGGTGAAGACCTCGCTGGCGCCGGGATCGACCGTGGTCACCGAGTACCTGGAGAAAGCCGGGCTGACCGAGTACCTCGACGCCCTCCAGTTCAACCTCGTCGGCTATGGCTGCACCACCTGCATCGGCAACTCCGGCCCGCTGCCCGACGAGATCGCCGCGGCGGTGGAAGCGAAGGACCTGACGGTCTGCGCGGTGCTCTCGGGCAACCGCAACTTCGAGGGCCGGATCAACCAGCACGTCAAGGCCAACTACCTCGCATCCCCGCCGCTGGTCGTCGCCTACGCCCTCGCCGGGCGGATGGACGTCGACCTGCTGAACGAGCCGCTGGGCGAGGGGCAGGATGGCGAGCCCGTTTTTCTGCGCGATCTCTGGCCGTCGGCCGAGGAGGTCAACCGGGTCGTCGGCGAATCGGTCGCCTCGGAGATGTTCGAGCGCAACTACGCCGAGGTCTTCGCCGGCGACGAGATGTGGAATGAAGTCGAGGTCCCCTCCGGCGATCGCTACACCTGGCCGGACTCGACCTACGTCCGCCGCCCCAGCTTCTTCGAGCAGATGCCGGCGCAGGCGCCCGGGGTCGAGCCGATCGCCGGGGCCCGCGCCCTGGCGCTGCTCGGCGACTCGATCACCACCGACCACATCTCCCCGGCCGGGGCGATCAAACGCGACAGCCCCGCCGGCCGCTGGCTGAACGAGCAGGGCGTCGAGGTCAAGGACTTCAACTCCTACGGCGCCCGCCGCGGCAATCATGAGGTGATGATCCGCGGCACCTTCGCCAACATCCGCCTCCGCAACGAGCTGGTCGAGAAGGCCGGCGGCTATACGCGCCACTTCCCGGACGGTGAGGAGACGACGATCTACGAGGCCGCGATGCAGTACGCAGGCGAAAACGTGCCGCTCGTCGTCTTGGCCGGCAAGGAGTACGGCTCCGGCTCTTCGCGCGACTGGGCGGCGAAGGGGACGAAGCTGCTCGGCGTCCGCGCCGTGATCGCCGAGAGCTTCGAGCGCATCCACCGCTCCAACCTGATCGGGATGGGGGTGCTGCCGCTGCAGTTCGCCGACGGCGAGAGCGTCGCCTCGCTCGGGCTCACCGGCCAGGAGACCTTCGACTTCGGCGACCTCGAAGAGGGTCGCGCCAAAGAGGTCACGGTCACCGCCCGCGCCGACGACGGCGGCGAGAAGCAGTTCACCGCGACGGTCCGGCTGGACACCCCGAACGAGGTCGGCTACTTCCTCAACGGCGGCATCCTCCAGACGGTGCTGCGCAAGCTCAAGACCTAAAAAGGGGTAGGCGCAGCGGGGCCGCGGGAGGCAGGGGGGTCCGCGCGACCCTCACTGCACCTGCGCGTCGGTAGCCAGGGAGGGATGCCGACGCGGCCGTTCCCCCTGGCGGGACTGCCCTGAGGAACAGTCAGGGTTTAGCTATAGCGGCTCGACCACGCACGGTCAAGCGCCATAGAGCGTTTTAGCCGCGTTCGGGCGCGGTTTGCGTCACTCGCCGCTGCGAACCCGCCTGTTTGTCCACGCCCCAGCCCTTGCGTTCGATCAGCTCGATGCCGATCACGCTGCCGACCGGGCCGACCGGGGTGAGGGTGGCGGCGAGCAGGGTGTAGGGGGCCTCGCGACGGATGCAGGCGATCCAGATCAGCACGCAGAGGCCGACGAAGCCGAGGCCGTGGGCCCAGCCGAAGAGCATCGTCTCGGTTTCGAAGCCGGGCAGCAGCCAGAAGGCGATCAGGCCGCTGAAGATCGCCAGCTCGATCCAGGAGATGCGCTTGACCCAGACGAACAGCTCGCCCGGGACGGGCTTCTCGAAAGGTCGCCGCGGCATAGGTCTAATTGTTCTAGGCGCCGGCGGTGAGCGCGGTGAGGACGATCCGCTCCTGCTCGCGCGCGTGGGCGCCGGAGTAGCCCTCGCCGGTGCTGGCCCGGCCCTGGCGGCCGATGTAGGTGAGGGCGACGCCCTCGGGCAGCACGCTCGGCATCCGCCGGCTCATCACCTTCCAGGCGCCCATGTTGCGCGGCTCCTCCTGCACCCAGGCGATCTCCTTCAGGTTCGGGTAGGAGGCGATCAGCCGCTCGAGCTGTTCTTTGGCGAAGGGGTAGAGGACCTCGACCCGGGCGATCGCCACGTTCTCGGCGTCGCCGCGGCGCTCGTTGGCGTCCATGTCGTAATAGACCTTGCCGGTGCAGAGGACGAGGCGCTCGACCTTCTCACGGCGCTCGCCCGCGGTCGGGTCGTCGAGGATGAACTGCAGTTCGCCGTCGGTCAGCTCCTCGAGGCTGGCGGTGGCGCGGTCGAGGCGCAGCAGCCCCTTCGGGGTGAAGACGATCAGCGGCCGCGGCTTCTTGATCAGCGCCTGGCGGCGCAGCAGGTGGAAGTACTGGGCGGCGGTGGTCGGGTTGGCGATGCGGATGTTGCCCTCGGCGCCGAGGGCGAGGAAGCGCTCGATCCGGGCGCTCGAGTGCTCCGGGCCGGAGCCCTCGTAGCCGTGCGGCAGC
>DASTGL010000173.1:0-5611 GCA_035719145.1 Solirubrobacterales bacterium | reverse complement strand
CGACCAGGCAGGCAAGCGAGGCTGCCAGCAGCACGACAGAGACCGCGGCGGCCCCGGTGTCGTTGCCGTTCTCGATCAGCTGCCTGATGTAGACGGAGGAGACCTGCGTGTCGGCCAAGCCGCCGGCGAAGAGCAGGACCGAGCCGAACTCGCCGAGAGCGCGAGCAAAGGCCAGCGCCACGCCGGCGCCAAGACCGGGCAGCAGGTTGGGGAAGATGATGCGGCGGAAGATCGTGAAGTTGCTCGCGCCGAGCGAGGCCGCCGCGGCCTCCATCTCGCGGTCCATCTCCAGCAGCAGCGGCTGTACGGCGCGGACGACGAAGGGCAGGGTGACGAACATCAGCGCCACGACCACGGCGGCGCGGGTCGAGGCGAGGTGGATGCCCAGGGGGCTGTCGTTGCCGTAGAGCGACAACAGGACGAGGCTGGCGACGATCGTCGGCAGCGCGAAGGGCAGGTCGATCACGGCGTTGATCAGGCTCTTGCCGGGGAACTCGTCGCGGACGAGCAGCCAGGCGAGGATCGTGCCGAAGATCGCGTTGAGGACGACGACGATCAGCGAGCAGATCACGGTCAGCTCGAGCGACTTCTTCGCCAGCGGGGTCGTCACCTGTTCCCAGAAGTGGCCGATGCCGAGGGAGAAGGCTTCGCTGGCGACGGCGGCGAGCGGCAGCAGCACGATGATGCTCAGGTAGAGCATCACCATGCCGCCGCCGACGCCGGTGCCGACCCCGGGCAGGCGCAGGCCTGCCCGGGACGACGCGGTCGGAGCGGGGAGGTTTGCCGGGTGCGCCTCCATCAGCCGCTCGTCGAGACTCCGAGTTCCTTCTCGATCTGAGCGACCGAGCCGGCTTCGTCATCGAAGAATTCGTCGTTGACCTTGCCCCAGCCGCCGAACTTGCTGATCTCGAACAGGTCCTTCGGGGTCGGGAACTGCTGCGGGTCGACCAGCTTCGGGTTGACCGGGCGGTAGCCGTTTTCGGCCCACAGCTTCTGGCCGGCGTCCGACCAGAGCCAGTTGACGAAGTCTTCCGCCGCCGGCTCAGGCGCGTCTTTGGTCACCGCGATCGGGGTTTCGATCTGGATCGTCGCGGGCGGGATCACGTATTCGACGTCTTCGCCTTCTTTTTCAGCCTTGATCGCTTCGTTCTCGTAGGTGAGGAGAACGTCGCCCTGGCCCTGAGCGAAGGCGGAGAACGCGTCGCGGCCGCTGCCCGGCTGGGCGACGGTCTTTTCCAGCACCGTCTTCACCGCTGCCAGCGCCTGGTCGGGCGAGTCGCCTTCTTCGATCGCCGAGCCGTAGACGGCCATGATGTTCCAGCGGGCCGAGCCGGAGCTGAACGGATTCGGGGTGACGACTTCGACGTCTTTGTCCTCGATGTCTTTGAACGACTTGATGCCTTCGGGGTTGCCCGAGCGGGTGAGGATGACGACGACCGAGTCGGTCGCGATGCCCTTGTACTTGTTCTGTTCCCAGTCTTTGGCGACGATGTCGCCTTCTTCGACGAGCCGTTCCATGTCGCCGCCCTGGGAGAAGTGGACTACAGATGCGGGCTGACCCGCGACGACGGCCCGGCTCTGATCGCCGGAGGCGCCGAAGGAGTTGCTGAAGCTGACGCCGTCGCCCTGCGAGGTCTTCTCGAAGGCGGGCTCGAGCGTTTCGGCGTAGACGGATTCCGGGGTGGAGTAGCCGACTACGTCCAGCTTGGCTCCTCCTGAGGAGCTGGAGCCGGAGGAGGTGCTGTCGCTGCTGCTTCCGCAACCGGCGGCGACGATTGCGACTAGCAGGGTGAGGGCGGCAAAGAGGCCGACCGTCACGCTGCGCCGCCGGGTGGTGCGAGCGTTCCGCATCAAGTTAATTCCTTCCTATTTCGACTTACTTACTTTCTTGAGCGTCTTACTGCTCAATCAGTGGCGCGGCAGCCTAGCACAAAGTCGATCAGAAAAGTCCAGAATCCAGATCAGGATTCCTGGAATTGAAGTCAACAATCCCCTTGCGGCTGATCCTGGGCTTAGGATGGCCCGATGAGCGTCGACGCGGTGCGCACGCCGGAGGAGCGGCTCGAGGGGTTGCCGGACTACCCGTTCGAGTCGCGCTACCGCGAGGTAGACGGGCTGCGGCTGGCGCACCTCGACGAGGGGGAGGGCAAGCCGGTCGTCTTCTTCCACGGCGAGCCGACCTGGTCGTTCCTCTGGCGCAAGGTGATCCCGCCGGTGCGCGACGCCGGCTTCCGCTGCATCGCCCCCGACTACGCCGGCTTCGGGCGCTCCGACAAGCCCACCGACCTCGGCTGGTACACCTACGACCGCCACGTCGAGCTGATGGCGGCGCTGCTGGAGGAACTCGACCTGCGCGACGCGACTGCGGTCGTCCATGACTGGGGCGGGCCGATCGGGCTGCGGCTGGCGGTCGAGCACCCCGACCGCATCTCCCGCATCGTGATCATGGAGACCGGGCCCTTCACCGGCCGCCAGAAGATGAGCGACGCTTGGTTCGCCTTCCGCGACTTCGTCCGCGACACCGAGGACGTGCCGGTCGGGTTCCTGATCAAAGGGGGATGCAAGAACGACCCGGGCGATGAGGTGGTCGCCGCCTACGACGCTCCTTATATAGACGGCGCTTCGAAGGCCGGCGCGCGCGCCTTCCCGCTGATCCTGCCGACGACCCCCGACGCGGTTGGCGCCGCCGAGGGCAAACGGGTTGCCGATTCGCTCCGCGAGGACGACCGCCCGGCGCTGGTCCTCTGGGCCGACTCCGATCCGATCCTCCCCTTCTCGGTCGGCGAGCGGGTCTCGAGCGAGCTCAACTTCCCGCCGCCGCGGCCGGTCGAGAACGCGAGCCATTTCCTGCAGGAGGACGCGGGTGCGGAGATCGGCAGCGTCATCGCCGACTGGCTGAGCTGACCTAGGAGAAGCGGTCAGCCAGCGAGTGCTTGACGGCGCCGGTGTCTTCGTAGTAGCCGACGGCCGTGCAGTTCCCCGCCGTGTCGCAGGAGACGCCGTAGAGGTCCGATGCTTTCGCGGTGGCCGGGGGTGGCGGTAGCTGAGTCACCCAGCCGGTTCCGTTCCACTGCTGCGCGATCGGGTTCGGGACACCCGCTTTCGGGAAGGTCCCCGCCGCCGTGCAATTGGTGTCGGACACGCAAGAGACGCCGTTCAGCTCGACCCCGGTACCGCTCAGGGTGGACGAGATCGTCCACGACGGCGAGTTCCAGCGCGCGATGTAGGCGGAGTTGCCGCCGGTGCTCGGGACGTAGGAGCCGGTCGCCATGCACTGGAGCGTGAATCCCGAAGGCGGCGGACAGGAGATGCTCGTCATCTGCGCCCCTTTCGCCCCGGTCGGCATCCCGATCGTCTTGATTTCCCAGCTGCTGTTCGGCCAGCGCTCCGCGAGCGGTTCCTTCACCCCCGATTTTTCCGCGAATCCGACTGCGTTGCACTCGGTACTCGCGATGCCGGCGAGGCTCCAGTTGCGGCAGGAGACGCCGGTCAGCTCGGAGAGGGTCGTGCCCGACGGGACCAGGGGGCTCTGCAGCGCCCAGCTGCTGCCGTTCCAGCGATCGGCCAGCGGCAGGTGCTGACCGGTCGAGCTGACGTAGTAGCCGACCGCGGTGCAGAGGCCGTTGATCTGGCAGGAAACGTCGCGGAAGACGCTTTCTTTGGCGCCGGTGGGCAGCGGCGGCGTGGCCTGCAGCGCCCAGGAAGTGCCGTTCCAGCGGGCCGTCGCCACCGTTTTGACTTTGGTCGTCCCATTGAGGACGTAGCCGGCGGCGATGCATTCGCTGGCGGTGGTGCAGGAGAGCCCTTCGATCGAGGCCACGGTGGAGGGGAAGGTCTGGGTTGCCCAGCTGCCGCCGCTCCAGCGCTCGACGAACGCCATCGGCGTTCCCGCGGCGGGTTCGAATTCGCCGCCGGCGAAACACACGGCGGTGGTCGGGCAGGAGGCGGCGAGGAACTTGACCGGTTTGGTTTCGCTCGGGTTCGGCGAGGTCTGGAGCCGCCATTTGCGCGGGGTCGTGAAGGTCGCGTCGGCGCCGACGACGGTGCCGGAGCCGTTGTTGGCGACGATCCGGAAGTGGTAGAGCGTGCCGCTTTCGAGGCCGCTCACGGCCTGGCTGAATTCAGCCGTCGTCTCCGCTTCTCCCGCTTCCACGGCGGCGGTGCCGGTGCCGTAGGACGTGGTTTTGCCGTATTCGAAGAAGTAGGTCGTTTTCTGCCCGTTGGGGTTGATCTTGCCGCGCAGGGTGGCGCTGGCGTCGGTGATCGCCGTTGCGCCTTCGGTGCTGACGGTCGGCGGCACGTTCTTCTGGAAGCTGACGGCTAGCGGCGCGGGGCCGGTGAGGCTCTGGTAGGACCCGGCGCCGAGGCAGAGCCCCGCGCGCGGGCAGGAGACCGACTGCAGGATGAGAGAGCCGTCGCCTTCGACCTGGTCGACCGGGTTGAGCGGATAGTGGTCGATCCAGCCGCTGCCTTCGTAGGCGTAGGCGATTCCGCGCGTCGAGCGGCCGGGCACGCGGTAGTGACCGATCGCCATGCAGGAGGTCGGGGTGGGGCAGGAGACGCCGAACAGCTCCGTCGTCGTGGCGCCGGCCGGGATCGCCAAGGACTGGATGCCGTAGCCGCCCCCTGACGACGACTTGATCAGCGGCCGCCTGATTCCCGTGCCGTCGTCGTAGAAGCCCGCCTGGGCGCAGTAGTACGCCTTGCTGCAGGAGACGTCTTGCAGATAGGCCCCGGTCGAGCCGGCCGGGGCTTCTGGGTTGACGGTGATGCTCCAGGTGCTGCCCGACCACTGCCCGACGAGCTGCTTCCATTCCGAGTTGGCGGCCTCGAAGAAGCCGACGCCGACGCATTCTTTGGCGGCGAAGCAGGAGACGTCGCGCAGATAGGCGGGGCCGCTGCCGGTTTCTTCCGCGACCAGCTGCGTTTCCGAGCTCCACTGCGTCCCGTCCCAGTACTCGCCATTGGCTTTGCTGGTCCCGACAGCGGGGAAGTAGTCGCCGACCACCTCGCAGGACGTGGCGCTGAAGCAGGAGACTCCGTTGAAGAAGTTGGAGGCGGTCGACCCGCCTCGGTTCGGCGGCGACAGCACTTCCCAGCTGGTGCCGTTGAACTTCTCCGCCAGCGTCTTGATTTCGCCTGACGTGTTCTTGTACTCGCCGACCGCCATGCAGAAGCCGGCCGAGGGGCAGGAGACGTCGCGCAGGAAGGTTTCCACGGCGCCGGCCGGGCTGACCACCGGCGAAGAAGACCATTTGGTCCGGTCCCAGACCTTCGCCTGCATCGTCGTTTTTTCATAGCCGACGACCATGCACATCGTCGGGCTGCCACAGGAGGCGCTTTCCATCCGGAACGGCGCCCCTTCGTTCGGCGGCGATTTCACGTCCCAGCCGACGGTGAACGCTTCGTCCGGCCCTTCGGAGGTGCCGAATTCGTTGCTCGCCACGAGGCGGAAGTGGTAGGTCGTCCCGGTTTCGAGGCCGCTGAGGACCGTCGAGACCGGTTTTGCCGTCGAGTTGGCGACGATGGCCTGGTGGGGGGATTCGCTCCCGTAGGCAGTCGTGTGCCCGTACTTGAACCAGTAGGTCGTCGAGGTTTCCGCGTAGGGCTG
>DASTGL010000172.1:0-5407 GCA_035719145.1 Solirubrobacterales bacterium | reverse complement strand
GCGTCCTGCAGGTTGCCGACCAGGCTCTGCTCGAGGTCCTTGCGGGTGTTGGTCAGAGCGTCGCCGGCGAACTCGGCGCCGATCAGGATGCCGATCGCCAGCGCGAGGAAGACGGCGATCAGCGAAGCGGTGTGGTAGCGGGCGGAGTACCCCATCTGCAGCCGGAAGGCTAGTGACCGGCCCGAAGACCGTCAGATGCCGAGCCAGATCCGGATCTTCAGCCAGACCAGTTCCCAGACGTCGTTGAGCGCTGGCGAGGTGATGACGAGGATCGTCACCAGGATCAGAAAGGCGACGAGGAAGAAGGCGAGCGGCGCCAGCGCCGAGCTCGGGTTGTAGAGCCGGCTCACGCCCTTCGCGTCGACCAGTCGCTCGCCAATCCGCAGCCGGGTGAGGAAGGTCGAGGACATGCCGCCGCGCTTGCGGTCGAGGAACTCGACGAGGTTGAAGTGAGCCCCGACGCTGACGATCAGCGTCGCCCCCTTCTCGTAGGCCATCAGCATCGCCACGTCCTCGCTGGTGCCCGCCGCCGGGATTACCTGATGGTCGAGCCCCGCCTCTAGCAGTCGCTCCCGTCCCGGAGCCTGGCCGTTCGGGTAGGCGTGGACGATCAGCTCGGCGCCGCAGCGCAGCGCCTCGTCGCTGGCCGAGTCCATGTCGCCGAGGATCATGTCCGGCTTCAGACCGGCCTCGAGGATCCCGTCGGCGCCGCCGTCGACGGCGACGATCAGCGGCCGTACATCGCGGATGTAGGCGCGCAGCGCTTTGAGGTCGCGCCGGTGGCGCTCGCCGCGGACGACGATCAGGACGTGGCGGTCGCGGAAGCTGGCGCGGGTCGGCGGGAAGGCGATGTTGCCGGTCAGCAGGTCGGTCTCTTCGCGCACGTGGGCGACCGTGTTCTCGGCGAATTCCCCCAGCGCCTCGTCGATCCGGCGGCGGTGGTCCTGCATCTCGCGCTCGAGCTCGGCGACCCGGAGCCGGCGCCCCTGGCCGATCTCCTCGTCGCCGACGTAGATCGTCCCGCCCAGAAGCCGCACGCGGTCGCCGTCCTTGAGCCGGTCGAAGAGCTTGGCGTCCGGGGCGTCGACGAGGGCGATCCCGGCGCGGGCGAGCATCAGCGGCCCGGCGTTGGGATAGCGGCCCGAGGAGGAGGGCGCGGCGTTCAGTACAGCGACGACGCCGGCTTCGATCAGCTCCTCGGCGGCGATGCGGTCGACGTCGACGTGGTCGATCACGGCGATCTCGCCGGGGCGCAGGCGCTTGACCAGGTGCTTGGTCCGCTCCCCCAGGCGCGCCGTGCCCTCAACCGCCGGTTCGGCCTGCGCAGCGCTCCTGCGCCCGAGCAAGGCGGGAAGGCGGCGGCGGGAAGCGGTGGCCACTAGCTCAGGTTAGGTGAAGTGGGAGCAGGGCGGCAATGGTGAGCTCATGCAGCCGCGAGGAGCTCCCGCGCGTGCTGGGTCGCCGCCTCGTCGGAGCTCTCGCCGCCGAGCATGCGGCGGATCTCGGTGACCACGGCCTCGCCCTCGAGGCGTTCGACGCTCGCCTGCGCCCGCTCGCCCCGCACGTCCTTTTCGAGCCGGAAGTGGGTGTCGGCGAGCGAGGCGACCTGGGGCAGGTGGGTGATGCAGATCACCTGGCGATCGCGGCCCAGCGCCCGCAGCCGCTCGCCGACGACCCGCGCGGTGTTGCCGCCGACGCCGGCGTCGATCTCGTCGAAGACCATCGTCCCCGCGCTCGACGCCTGGCCGAGCCCGCTCAACGCCAGCATCACCCGCGAGAGCTCGCCGCCGGAAGCAGCATCGCGGAGCGGCGCCGGCTCGATCCCGGGATTGGGAGCGACCCGCAGCTCGACCGTCTCCCGGCCGGAGGCGCCGTAGCCCTCGGGGTGCGGCTCGAGCACGACCCGCAGGGTCGCCCCGGCCATCGAGAGTCGATCGAGCTCCTCGGCGACGCGCTCCTGCAGGGGCTCGACCGCCGCTTCCCTGCCGGCGCTCAGCCTCTCCCCGAGCTCGGCGCGGCGGGCTTCGGCCGCCGCCAGCGCCGTCTCGGCCTCGGCCGAGCGCTCTCCCGCACTCTCGAGGCGCGCGATCTCCTCGCGGCAGCGTTCCGCGTGCGCCAGCACCGACTCGACGCTGCCGCCGTGCTTGCGCTCGAGGCGGTCGATCGCCTCCAGCCGTTCCTCGATCGCCAGCAGGGAACCCGGATCGGCCTCGACGCCCTCCGCATAGTCGCGCAACTCCGAGGCGACGTCGGCGACCTCGACCCCTAGCGCGGCGACCCGCTCGGCCAGGGAGTCGAGCGAAGAGTCGAGGCCGGCGGCAGCCTGCAGCGCCGCTTCGGCTTGCGCCAGGGCGGCCGTAGCGCCGCCGTCTTCTTCGGCTCCGGCCAGTCCGGCATGCGCGGCTCCGGCGGCTTCGCGCAGACCCTCGGCGTTGCGCAGGCGCTCGCGCTGAGCGGCCAGCTCCTCGCGCTCCTCCGGGACCGGCGCCACCGCCTCGATCTCGGAGAGCTCGTAGCGGTAGAGGTCGAGGTCGCGCTCCCGTGAGCCCTCGCGCTCCCGCAGCTCCGCCAGCTCGGCCTCCAAGCGCCCCACCGCGCGGTGCGCCTCGCGGTACTCGTGCCGCAATTCCAGATGCTCGGGACCGGCGAAGCCGTCGAGGATCTCCAGCTGGGCCGAGGAGATGGTCAGGCGCCGATGCTCGTGCTGGCCGAAGAAGGCGAGCAGGCGCCCGCCGAGCAGCTTCAGGTCGGCGGCGGTGGCGGCGCGGCCGGCGACGAAGGCGCTGGTGCGACCGCTCGCCGAGACCCGGCGCCCCAGCACAACCTCGTCGGCGCCCTCCGGCAGCCGCTGGGCCAGCTCGGTGAACTCGGGCTCCTCCATCAATCCGTCGGGCAGGTCGAAGACGCCCTCGACCCAGGCCTCGCTCGCGCCCGGCCGGACGATCTGCGCCTTCGCTTTGCCGCCCATCAAGAGGTCGAGCGAGTGAGCGAGGACCGTCTTCCCCGCTCCGGTCTCGCCAGTAATCGCGTTCAGGCCCTCACCGAGCCGCATCTCGGCCCTCTCGATCAGGAGCAGGTTCTCGATCCGCAGCTCGCGCAGCATGGAATCTGTGTAGCAACGGCCGCGGACCGATTGGAGCACTTTCCGCAGGTTCCGGCTAACCGAGGTAAAGGGAGGCAATGATGCCCGCGGCCAAGCTACCGATGATCGCGCAGGACAGACCGGCGAACCAGGAAAACATGCTTTCGAAGCGCTTGTCGAATTGCTCGAAGCGCTTGTCGACCTGTTCGAAGCGCTTGTCCATCTGTTCGAAGCGCTTGTCGACCTGTTCGAAGCGCTTGTCCATCTGCTCAAAACGTTTATCAACTTCATCGAAGCGCCTGTCTATCTGTTCGAACCGCTGGTCGATCTGCTCGAAGCCCTTCCTCATCTCGACCCGGAGTTCGCGCAGATCGCCGTCGATCCGCCCGAAGGCTTTATCGAGCTTCTCGTCCGTCCATCTTTCCCGTGGCATCACGACCATGAGCCAACCATAGGAAGCTTGTTGTCAACAGTGGCGCGCAGAAAGCAAATCTTCTGGAGCAGCTTTCGCGCGAAAGTGGAACTAGCCGCCGGTCGGCTGGACGAAGTCCTCGGACCTGACCAGAAGGAAGCCGAGGACGGCGCCGACGAAGCAGATGATCGCGCCGATCACGAGGATCTCGTTCATGCCGCTGACGAAGGCGATGTCGGCGGCGTGGGTCGCCTTGGCGTGGATCGCCGGCGGCAGCGGCAGTTCGGCGACCGCGCGGGAGCCGCCGGAGGCGACCGCTTCGCCGAGACCGTCAGGAGCTCGCGGCACCAGCGTCGCAAGTTCGGAGTCCACCTTGCTCTGGAAGACAGCGCCGAGGCCGGCGACGCCGGTCGCGATCCCGACCTGGCGGAAGGTCGTGTTGATCCCCGACCCCATGCCCGATTTCTCCACCGGCACCACCGCGATCGCCGCCTGGCCGATGCCGGGATTGGTGGTGCCGATGCCGATGCCCGCGATCACGAACCCGACCAGCAGAGCCGTCCACTCCGAGCTCGGCGTCAGCCCGTGCATCAGCAGCAGGCCGATCCCGACCAGGGTCAGGCCGCAGCCAAGCAGGATCCGGATCGGCACCCGGTGCGAGAGGCTGCCGGAGATCGGCGCGACGACGAAGCCGAGCACGGTCAGAGGCAGGAAGCGGAGGCCGGCTTCCAGCGGCGAGAAGTCGAGCACGCCCTGCATGTAGATCGTCAGGTAGAGGAACATCGCGAACATCCCGGCCGAGAGCGCGAAGGCCACCGCCGAGACGCCGTTGAAGGCGCGTTTGCGGAAGAGCCCGAGGTCGAGCATCGGGTGCGCGACCCGGTGCTCGATCGCGACGAAGACGGCGAGCAGGACAGCGGCGGCGACCAGGCAGCCGACGATCACGCCGCTCCCCCACCCTTCCGGGTTGCCCCGGATCAGCCCGAAGATCAGTAGGAAGAGCGCCGCCGAGAAGGTGACGAGGCCCGGCAGGTCGACCGGCTCGGGGTCTTTGGCGAAGACGTTGACGATTTTGCGCTCGGTCAGCACCATCGCGGTGATCCCGATCGGGACGTTGACGAAGAAGATCCACTCCCAGCCGAAGCTCTGGGTGAGGATGCCGCCGACCAGCGGCCCGACCGCGACCGCTCCGCCCACCGTAGCGCCCCAGACGCCGAAGGCCGTTGCCCGGTCCTTGCCCTGGAACTCCTGGCCGATTAGCGCCAGCGAGGTGGCGAACATCCCCGCCCCGCCGATCCCCTGCAGACCGCGCGCCAGGTTCAGCAGGGTCGGGTCGCTGGAGATGCCGCAGAGGAAGGAGGCGAAGGTGAAGATGCCGAAGCCGATCGTGAACACGCGGCGGCGTCCGAGGCGGTCGCCGAGCGAGCCCGCCGTGAGCAGGAACGCGGCCAGCATCAGCGAGTAGGCGTCGACCACCCACTGCAGGCTCGAGAGGCTCGCGTTCAGTTCCCGCTGGATGTCCGGCAGGGCGACATTGACGACCGTGACGTCCAGCAGCAGCATGAACGTCGCGATCGAGACCAGCAGCAGAGTCCACCACTTGCGCTCCATAGGCGAGGCACCCTAAACAACCCACCTCGTCGGCTGACGAGGTTCGCTTCAGACAGCCAAATGCCCGAACTTGTCCCTTATGCGCTGGTAGAAGCTCGTCCCTGGGAGCTGCGCCAGGCGGCTGACCGAATCGAGAAAGCGAACCTCCACCTCGGCCCCCGGCGCCAGCTCGGCGACCCTGCCGCCGTCGACGGCGACCTCGACCGGCTCGCGCTCGGGCGCGTTCTCGATGTGGAGGACGTCGCCGGGAGCGACGACGAGGGCGCGGGCGGTGAGCGAGTGCGGGGCGATGTAGCTGACCA
>DASTGL010000171.1:0-2805 GCA_035719145.1 Solirubrobacterales bacterium | reverse complement strand
GGCGACCAGGTCACCGTCGGCACGACTACCTTCAGCTTCGACATCGAGCAGTAGCGGCGGCTGCCGCCGTCATTAAGGTCTCTGGCGCGTGAGTTACGACCCCGTATCCGTGGCCCTCAAATTCGGCTTCCTCGCCGTCCTCTACCTCTTCGTGCTGGTGATCGCGCGGAGCGCGCTCAAGGACCTGCGGCGGACGACCGCGCCGGCTCCCGACGCCACCGGCTTCCACGCCGCCCCGGCCTTCGCGGAGGCGCCCCGCCGCGGTCCCGACGGCTGGCTCGTCGTCGAGCGCGGCGCCGGCCTCGAGGGGGGGCAGCGCTTCGACCTGATCGGCGGCCTGTCGATCGGCCGCTCGAAGGACGCCGACGTGCAGATCGACGATCGCTACGCCTCCAGCCTCCACGCGCGAGTCTTCTCCCGCGAGGGCCGGTTCTACGTCGAGGACATGAACTCCACCAACGGGACCCTGCTGAACGGCGCCACCCTGCAGGGGGAGGCGGAGCTGATCGACGGCGACTCGGTGCAGATCGGAGACACGGTCTTCCGCCTCGAGGTCGGGTGAACGGGTGAGCCTGCGGATCGCCGAAGAAGCCGTTCGCACCGACACCGGGCGGCAGCGCAACGCCAACGAGGACTCGCTCTTCGTCGACGCGCCGCTGTTCGTCGTCGCCGACGGGATGGGCGGCGCCCAGGCCGGCGAGGTCGCCTCGCGGGCGGCGGCGGAGAGCTTCGCCCAGAACCTGCCCTCGGGGCCGCCGGAGCGGCTGCTCGAGGAGACGATCGAGGGAGCGAACCGGACGATCCACGAGCTCGCCCGCAAGGACCCGAGCCTCGCCGGGATGGGGACGACCACCACCGCCGCGCTGGTCGACCTCGACGCCGAAGAGGTGGCGATCGGCCACGTTGGCGACAGCCGCGCCTACCGCCTCCGCGGCGGCAAGCTCGAGCAGCTGACCCGCGACCACTCGCTGGTCGAGGAGATGCGCCGCAAAGGCCAGCTGACCGACGCCCAGGCCGAGGACCACCCGCAGCGCTCGATCATCACCCGCGCGCTCGGCCCCGAACCGGAGGTCGAAGTCGACCTGCAGACCGTCCCCGCCCAGGCCGGCGACGTCTTCCTGATCTGCTCGGACGGGCTGACGACGATGCTCGACGACGAGAAGATCGCCCACCTCCTCAGCCGGGCGACCTCGCTGCAGAGCGCGGTGCGGGCGCTGGTCGACGAAGCCAACCGGGCCGGCGGCCGCGACAACATCACCGTCGTCCTCTTCCGGCTCGAGGACGCTGACGGCGCCGACGGCGCAGCAATGAACAAGGAAGGGGCGACGCTGATCGGCGGCGACGCCGAGGCCGCCGGGTTGACCGCGACCGAGGTCCGCAAGCGCGCCGCCGCCGAAGCCGCGCGCAAGCGCCGCGAGAACCTCGACGCCCGGCCGCGCCGCCGCGGCCTGCGCACGGCGCTGAAGGTGCTGGTGCCGCTGCTGCTGATCGCGGCGATCCTCTTCGGCGCCTGGTACGGCAACCGGCAGATCTGGTTCCTCGGCACCGACGACGCCGGCCGCGTCGCCCTCTACCGCGGCGCCCCCTACGAACTGCCCTTCGGGATCAGCCTCTACAGCGAGCGCTACTCGAGCCCGATCCAGACCGAATCGCTGCCGGCCCGCCGCAAGGACGCCGTCACCGGCCACGACCTGCGCTCCCGCGGCGGCGCCGTCTCGCTGCTGGAAGAAATCGAAAAGATCGCGGGGCTTCGTTGAGGTCGGCCAGGAACCGGGAGCTCGTCGCCCTGGTTCCCGTCGCGATCCTGCTGACCGCCGGCTTTGCCGCGGTGTTCGCGCAGGAGAGCGACAAACTCGGCAACCTCAGCCTCACCTACGGGGCCTACTTCTTCGCCGTCTGCCTGGCGACCCATGTCTTCCTGCGCTTCCGGCTTCCCAACGCCGACCCATACCTGTTCCCGCTGATGGCGACGCTGACCGCGTTCGGTCTGGTGATGATCTACCGGATCGACGAAAGCCTGGCGCGGAACCAGGCGAACTGGTTCCTGCTCGGGCTGATCTTGTTCTGCCTGACGATCTACTTCCTGCGCGATTACGAGGTGCTCGAGCGCTACCGCTACACGATCGCCGTGGTCGGCCTGCTGCTCCTGCTGGCGCCGCGGCTGCCGGGGATCGGCCAGCAGGTCAACGGCGCCTACCTCGGGGTGAAGCTCGGGCCGCTCGCCTTCCAGCCGGCCGAGTTCACCAAGATCGCGATCGTCGTCTTCCTCGCCAGCTACCTGCGCGAGCATCGCGAGGTGCTGATCGTCGGAGCGCGCCGCGTGCTCGGGGTGACGCTGCCGCCGCTGAAGCACTTCGGGCCGATGCTGGTGGTCTGGGGCGCCTCGATGTTCATGCTCGTCTTCATCCGCGACCTCGGCAGCTCGCTGATGTTCTTCGCCGCCTTCCTCGCCCTGCTCTACGTGGCGACCGGCCGCTTCTCGTTCGTCGTCATCGGGATGGCGATGTTCCTCGTCGGCGCCTGGTTCTTCGCCGAAACGGTGCCGCACGTCCACGACCGGATCGAAATCTGGCTGCACCCCTACCGCGACGCGCCGGGGACCGGCTACCAGATCCTCAACTCGATCTTCGCCCAGGCCGACGGCGGCCTCTTCGGCAAAGGCTTCGGGCAGGCGCTGATCACGATCCCCGGGACCAACAACTCGCTGCTGCCGGCGGCGGAAACCGACACGATCTACGCGCTGATCGTCAACGAGCTCGGCCTCTTCGGCGCCTGCGGGCTGATCCTCACCTACCTGCTGATCAC
>DASTGL010000170.1:0-2105 GCA_035719145.1 Solirubrobacterales bacterium | reverse complement strand
ACCCGATCGTCGTCGAGCTCGACCGGGTCGGCGCCTACCTTCGCGACCGGATCGTCCTCGTCACCGGCGCCGGCGGCTCGATCGGCTCCGAGCTCTGCCGCCAGATCGCGCAGGTCAAGCCGCGCCTGCTGGTGATGCTCGACCACGCCGAGGACAACCTCTTCGAGATCGAGCGCGAGATGCTCGACGAGCGCCACTTCACCAACGCCGAGTCGGTGCTCGCCGACTGCCGTGAACCGCACCGGATGCTGGAGACGATGCAGCGCTTCAAGCCCGACGTCGTCTTCCACGCCGCCGCCTACAAGCACGTGCCGCTGATGGAGGCGAACCCCCTGGAGGCGGTCCGCAACAACGCGATCGCCACCCGGGTCACCGCCGAGACCGCCGCCGCCTCCAAATGCGAGCGCTTCGTCCTCATCTCCACCGACAAGGCGGTCAACCCGCAGACGGTGATGGGGGCCTCGAAGGCGATGGCCGAGTGGATCGTCCAGGCGGCCGGGGAGAAATACCCGGAGACGCGGTTCGCCTCGGTCCGCTTCGGCAACGTCCTCGCCTCCTCTGGAAGCGTGGTGCCGATCTTCCGCAGCCAGATCGAGCGCGGCGGCCCGGTGACGGTGACCCACCCGGAGATGACCCGCTTCTTCATGACGATCCCGGAGGCGGTGCAGCTGGTGATCCGGACCGGCGACATCGGCGCCGGCAAGGGCGAGGTCTTCGTCCTCGACATGGGCGAGCCGGTGCGGATCGTCGACCTCGCCCACAACATGATCCGGCTCGCCGGCTACGAGCCCGAGCAGGACATCGCGATCGAGTTCACCGGGCCGCGGCCGGGGGAGAAGCTGCACGAGGTCCTCTTCTCCGAGGGCGAGGAGGTGCAGCCGACGGCGGCGCGGCGGATCAACCGGGCGGTGCGGCGCAAGCCGCTCGACCAGGAGTGGGTCGAGTCGACCCTGAACTCGCTCGAACACCTGGTTCTGGCCGGGGACGAGGCTAATTTGGCGGAGCGCGTGGTTGCTTTGATCGCCGCACCGGGCGGCGACACCGCGACGGTCGCCGCCAACGAATAGCCTCTCGCAGCCACTTTGGTCCATGTGATCGAACAAATCGGCGCCTTCGCCGGCCTCGCCGCATTCCTCGGGCTCGCCGTGCTGGCGCTTCTCTCGTTCACCCACGGACGGGACATCCGGCGCCTGCGCGAGTGGGCGGGGTCGGCGCCTGAGCGCGATGCCGAGCGCAAGGAGCAGACCTCGACGATCGCCGCCCAGCGGGCGGAGGAGCTGCGGGCGCTGCAGGAGGCGCGGACGGCCGAACACCAGGCGGTCTCCAGCCGCGAGGAACGGCGGCGCCGGCGCGAGGAGGGGCTGGAGGAAAGCCGCGGCGAGCGGCTGCGCGGCCGCTTCTCGGGCCTCAGCGAGATCGGTCAGCACCCCCTGGCGCTGGTCGCGCTCTTCCTAGTCCTGGTGGTGATCGTCGGCGGCGGTGCTTATCTCCTGATCAGCGGCGGCGACGAAGAAAGCGCCGGCAGCGGCGGCTCCAAGCAGGCGGCGGCGAAGATCAAGCCGGGCGAAATCGAAGTCGCCGTCTTGAACGGGACCGCAGTGCCAGGCCTGGCGGCGACCTTCGGCGACGAGGTCGAAGAAAAGGGCTTCCAGCTCGGCGCCGTCACCAACAGCAGCGCCAGCTTCAGCGAAAGCGTCGTCATGTTCAAACGCGGCCACAAGCCCGAGGCGAGCACGGTCGCAAAGCAGCTGAAGATCAAGAAGAAGCAGCTGATGAACGGCGAAATCGAATCCGTTTCGGCTGGTGCCCCCGTCGCCGTGGTGGTCGGCGAGGACAATGCCGAAACCGGCGAATGACGGCCGGGCGCTTGTCTCTCCGCGCGCGGCCGCGGTCGTCTTCGCCCTCCTCGTCCTCGCGACGGTAGCCGCCTTCGCCTACGCCCAGCGCGTCAAGCGCGACCCGCTGGTCCTCGACCGGGTCCAGTTCATCGCCCCGCCGCACCGCAAGGGGACGGCGAAGGTCCACAGCTTCACCCCCAACGGCGACTGCCGCCGCGATCGCCTCCGCATCCAGTTCCGCACCACGATCTCCGACCAGGGGACGGT
>DASTGL010000169.1:0-2406 GCA_035719145.1 Solirubrobacterales bacterium | reverse complement strand
CTGCGCGAGGCCGGCTATAAGTTGACCCGCGTGAGGCCGGTCGACATGTTCCCCCAGACCCCCCACATCGAGTGCGTGGCCCTGTTCGAGCGCACGGAAAGACCCCTAGCCGCCCCCGGACGCGAAGCGGAGGAGGCGGCGCCTGATGGAGTAGCCGCGCTCGCACGCGAAGCGGAGGAGGCGGCGACTGATGAGTAGAGCGTTCGGAGTAGCGGCAGGCTTGGACCCCGAGGTGGCGCGGCCGCTGGCGGCGCGCTGCGCCGAGCTCGGCTACGAGTCGATGTGGTCGAACGACCACCCGGGAGCGAAAGGCCTCGGGACGCTGGCGGAGTTCGCCGCCGCGGCGCCGGGGGTCGAGCTCGGGGTCGCGGTGATCGCCCTCGACCGCACCCCGCCCGAGCAGATCGCCAAAGACCTCGAGGAGTTCGGCGTCGACCCGGCGAAGCTCTGGCTCGGCGTCGGCGCCGGCTTCAACAAGAAGCCGCTGACGGCGATGCGCGAGGCGCTGCCGCGGCTGCGCGAGCTGCTCCCAGGCGTGAAGCTCGTCCTCGCGGCGATGGGCCCGAAGATGTGCGAACTGGCCGGCAGCGACTACGACGGCGTCTTCTTCAACTGGATGACCCCCGACTTCGCCGCCGGCGCCCGCGCCAAGGTCGAGGCCGGCGCCCGAGCGGCCGGCCGCGACACCCCCCGCGTCTTCGGCTACGTCCGCACCGCCGTCGGCCCCGACGCCGCCGAGCGCCTGGCCAAGGAGGAGTCCTTCTACCGCGATCTCCACAAGGGCTATCGCGACCACTTCGACCGCCTCGGCGAGCCCGAGGGCACCGTGGGGGTCGCCGCCCCCAACTCCACCGCCGCCCAAGACGCCCTCGGCGCCTACGAAGGCCCGTTGGACACCATCGTCGTCCGCGGCCTCGCCACCGCCCGGGTCGAGCCGATGACGGCCTTGGCCGAGTCCGCCGCCCCCGCAACCTGATTCGCCTCTCCGAACTTAGGGGGCCTATAGGGCACCAAGTCTCGGAGTGGTTGAAGCGAATGCCGGGTTAGGCGGCCTGTAGCGGGTACAAGTCGTCAATCGCACCCACCTGGAAGGAACCATGGATTTCAAGAAGCTGGCCGACAAAGCCAAGAAGACGATCGACGACCGAGGCGGCGTCGAGAGCCTCAAAGCCGACGCCGAGGAGCTGAAAAAGGTCGCCCAGGGCAAAGGCAGTTTCAGCGACAAGGCGAAAGCCGCCGCGAAGGCGATCAAAGCGCCCGGCGAGCACCGCCAGGGCAAGGCTGCTCATGCCGGCAAAGAGCACGCCGGCGGCGAAAAACACCCCGCCCAGCACGCCGGCAACCCCGAGGACACGGTCCGCAAAGGCGGCCCGCCGCACGCCGCTTGACGACTGCTCGCCGCTACCTATCTCTGTTCTAGGTAGTTCGCAGGCCTGAAGATAGGAGCTTTGCCTGCGAGCTCCAAGAGGTGCGCGTCGCCCGAGACGAGGGCGGCGTTCTGCGAAAATGCCAGAGCGATCAGATAGTCATCGTCGGGATCCGAGCACTTCATCGGGGGCGGCTCATCAGGGTCCGGTGCTACCTGAGCGATAGAGCGCACCAGGGCCAGGTAGGACCGAACGGTCTCCTCATCGACGTAGCGACGGAACTTCTCCCGAAGAAGCACCTGCTCCAGCTCCTCCAGCACCATCGCCGAGGCGACTAAGTCGAGCTCCCCCTGTTGGGCTTGTATCAGCAGGCTTGCCGGCGGTCCACCGGGGCTGATCAGAGCCGAGACGAGAACGCCAGGATCAAGAACCGCCCGCCGCACGCTTTTCCCGCCGCATTGCATGCAGCTCCGAGTTCGCGAGGTTCAGTCCCTCGCTCTCCTCCGCGGGGACCACCCCAGCCCAGAGGCTTTCGAGGGCATCCAGTCCAAGATCGCGCCGAAGCGATTCCTCAATTACCTGGGAATCTCCTTTTCCAGTCCGAGCAGCCTTGATTCGAACCGCCCGAAGAACGTCCTGATCCACCGTGAGGGTAGTGCGAGCTTTAGGCATTACTAAATCAATATATCAGATTACGATTTATGTAAAGACATTTTGTCATCTTGATGCTGCTAGTAGGCTTTCTTTATCTGTGCCCCTGGATCTAGAACCTTTCGTCCTGCCACGTGACCCTCATATAAGGGAGCATTTGCGCAACCGTTCGAAGGCTCTCTTCGGCAATCGGGATCGTTTGGAAGTGGCGGTTGTCATCGCCCACGCACTCGACGGCATGGTCAACGCAACCGATCTATCCCGGGAGATCGAATTGCCAAATAACCGGGCACGCGCGCAGCTGCTCTCGCTTCGAGAGGCTGGACTCCTAGACGTTATGCCAACTACCCTGGGAAAAAAGTGGTACCGGCGGCGACAGCATCCGTTC
>DASTGL010000168.1:0-3531 GCA_035719145.1 Solirubrobacterales bacterium | reverse complement strand
TCTCCTCGACCAGCTCGAACGAGGTCTGGCCGGAGCGGGCGTTTTTGCGCAGTTTCTGCGGGATCTCGGCGTAGCCGATCATGTAGTCCCTGATGATCCCGGCGAGGATGTCCTGCTTGTCGTCGAAGTTGTTGTAGACGGTCGCCCTGGCGACCTGCGCGGCGCGGGCGATATCGCCCATCGAGGTCTCCGAAAATCCGCGACGGGCGAACAGCCTTCGGCTCGCTTCGAGGATTTTGATTCGGGCGCGCGGCTCCCCGCGCCGGGGGCGCGTCAACTTTGGCCCTTCCGATGACGATTGGTCAGCGACTTCACAGGGGCGAGACTATCCAAAGGGACTGACAGGACTGACTTCACCGGACCTCCTCGGGAAGCTCGTACCAACGCTTGCGATCGCCGATCCGAGCTCGTAGCTTCCAGCCGCGCGACTTCGGGACCGACTCGAGCTGCTCCCGCAGGTGCCGCAACCTTTCCGCAACAACCTCACCTGCCGCAAAATCAGGCAGATCGAGCGCGAAACGTTCACTCGCCTCGGCAACCATTCCCAGGGTCCGCCACAGACCCCAATCAGAGGCGGCAAGCGCGGCGATGTGGTTCGAATTGATGCCGCTGTCGTCGGTGGTGAGCTCGTGGTCGGCGAAGAGCGCACAGATGTCTAGAAAATCCTTCTCGTTGGTCTCTACGACCTGCAGCTTCAACACCGTCAAGTCGGCCAGAGAAAGGGTTAGGGGTACGGACTCGATCCTGCGCTTGAGGTCGACCCGGTGGCAGAGGTTCGCCTCGTCGACGAATACGTCGACCTGGCGCTTCGCGCTCTCGTCCCAAAAGTAGAGACGGCGGTGGCCGTGGAGCATGTTGAACTCCCTGTCACCCGAGTAACCCAATTCTTCGAGCAGGTTCACCACCTGGTCCTTGGCCGCCTTGGTGGTGGCAAGGTCGATGTCGGCGTAGGCGCGGGAGAGCGGCGGCCGGCGGCTGCTGGGACACAGCATCGCCACGGCCACGCCTCCCAGCACCCGCAGCGTGACTCCCCGCTCAGCGGCGGTTTCGGCGATCCGTCGTCCCTCGGCAACGGGATCGGCGAGCGTCTTCAGGCCGGTTCCCAACATCACTCCGGCGGGATCTCCGAAGCGAGCTTGTCGACGTCGACCCCCTGGCGCAGGCGGGCGGCACGAGCGAGGAAGAAGGTCAACAGAGACGCGCCGAGGATGATCAGGACGTCCCGCAGGAAGTGCGGCCTGTCGATCCCCAGCTCTTCGAAATGCATGTAGACGAAGAACACTCCCGCCAGAAGGACCGCGAGGAGCCCCCCGGAGAGGCTGACCAACGGCAGCCCGAAGATCCGCCGCGTGCTAGCCGAGGATCGCCAGGCCTCGGGGCGGCGGTAAGGAAGCAGAAACGCCGAGATCCCGATCAGGATCATCGCGATCAGCTGCACCGCGACCGCCTCGACAAGGACGCCCTGGAAGCCCTGGTTGTTCCACACTGCCCAGCCGAGCGCTGCGATGCTGAGGATGACGGTGAGGCCGATCGCGTAGTGCGGCGCGTGGGTGCGCGAAGACACCTGTGAGAACCGGGCCGGGAGCAAACCGTCGAGGGCCCAGGCGAAGAGGGTGCGCACGGCGATCGTGATGTTGGGGATCATCAGCAGCGGGAAGGCGGCCGCGAAGGTGACCAGCAGCCACCAGGAGAGCAGCGTGCTGCCGCCTGCGATCGAGGTCAGGAAGGTGTAGTACGGAGGTGCCGCGAATGGGTAGCTTTCCGATTCGCTGAGCCCGTTGACGGCGACGAAGAACTCGTGGCCGAAGGTGGCGAAGAAGAGGGCGGCGAGGATCGCCGCGATCGCCACGTGGACCGTGCTGGCAGCGGCCATGACTTTGATCTGGGTCGTGTCCCTGGCCCGCCGCACCTCGCCGGAGATGTAGATCGAGAGCCAGGCGAAAAGCGTGAGGCTGCAGATCAGCCCCCAGGTCGGCCAGGTGTTGTGCATGCTGAACGCGGGGTCGGTGTCGATCCCTTCCTTATGAGCGTTGGCGACGATCGAGTTGTAGGTGTCCTTTTCGCCGGTGATCGAGCCGGCGAACTGGTTGAAGCTGTGGACGAAGCCGCTGTGACTCTTGAATACCAGGACGAGGAACACGGTGCCCAGGCCGAGCATCATCAGCAGCCAGAAGCCGTTCATGATCCGCGTCGTCCAGCGCCAGCCGCCGGCGAGAAGAACGGCCGAGCCGAGGATCAGGGCGGTGCCGATCCCGAACTGCCAGCCCTTGCTGGTAGCGAGTTCGTTGCCGGCGGTGACCAGGGAGTGATGGCCGCTGACCAGCCCTACCGCCGTCAGTGACGGGCCGAGCCCGACGGTGACGAACGCCAGGGCGATGAAGGCGATCGAGAGGATCACCCCCCAGGTCCAGAAGAAGGAGGAGACGAGGCCGATCACCGGGTGGGTGACCCGACCTACCAGTACGTAGTCGCCGCCGCTGCGCGGGATCGCCGAGGTGAAGAGGCCGTAACAGACCGAGATCACGAGCGCCACACCCAGCGCCATTGCGAACCCCAGCCAGATCGAGCCGCCCGGGAAGAGGGCGAGGGCGAGGAACACCGAGGTGGCCAGCAGAACCGAGGTCGGCTGCCCGGCCATGTTGAAGACAAAGGTCGAGAAGGGTGACACTTCCCGGACCAGGCCGGTCGCTCTTCTCGCGTATACGCCCGGCGAACCTCCCCGCGGCGCCGCCTTCTCCCCCACTTCGGCCATCGTCTCCCCTTTCCCTTGTTCCCTCAGCCCGATACCAGGTACTGGCCGACCACACGTTCCGGTGCCAGGTGCACCAAGCAGCCGTCGAGGTGACCGCTGCCGTAGTCCGAGCCCGGATTGATCGCCACCGTCCGCCCGATCCTCGTCACACCCTTGCTCTCGTGGATGTGACCGTGGAGGCTGAGGAGCGGCTGCGTCTCTTCGATCAGCTGCCGGACCGCGTGGCTGCCGGTGGGCACCTCGTGCGGACGGCCTCCCTTGGTCACGTAGCGAAGCTCCTCGTCGACCTCGAAAGCGGTGTCCAGGCTGCTCTCCCACGGCGGCACGTGGATGTTGAAGATCGCCTGCTCGGGCCTTTCCAATTGATCAGCCAGCGGCCTCAACCGAGAGTAGATCTCCTCCTCGTCCAGCTCCCGCGGAGTCTTCCAGGGGGTCCGGTTGGAGTAGCCGAAGGAGAGCATCTCGTGCGGGCCGACCAGCTCGATCCGCTCGTCGCAGGCGACGACGCTGGTGCCGCCGGCGAGGACCGCGTCGATCGACCAGGGGTCGTCGTTGCCGGGGATCACGTAAGCGCGAGCGTCGCCGCCGGCGAGGCGTTCCTCGGCCAGCTCCACCCAGAGCCGCAGCTCGTCCAGCAGCGCCTGCTCGAAGGCCTGCTCCCGGCGACTCGCGTCCTCGGCGAGACGGGCGGCTTCCTCCTCGTCGACGATCAGCGGGTACATGCCGTTGGTGGAGATCGCCTGCTGCATCTGATCGAGCTCCTCGGCGGTGCGGGCGAT
>DASTGL010000167.1:0-2453 GCA_035719145.1 Solirubrobacterales bacterium | reverse complement strand
GGGCGGCGACCTTGTCGCCGTCGAGGACGTAGTAGTAGCTGCCGGTGCTGGCCTCGATCCCCCAGGCCTCGCGCGCCGCCATCCGGTAGAGCGCCAACTGCAGGTCATCGGCAAGCTCTTCCTGACTCTTGCGCTCGCCGGTCTTGTAGTCGATCAGCTCGTAGTCGCCGTCGGGCAGGCGGTCGACCCGGTCGACCCGGCCGCGCACGTGGTGGTCGCCGACCTTGAAGTCGAACTTCTTCTCCAGCCAGACCGGTTCGCCCTCGGCCAGCCGCTCGCGCTCCCAGTAGAGGCGCAGCGCCTCTTTGGCCCGGTCGCGGAACTGCAGCTCGTCGTCGGAGTCGCGGAAGCCGGTGCGCCGCCAGCCCTGCTCGAAGAGCCGGTTAAGCACCCGCAGTCCTTCGGACTCGTCGGCCGGCGGTTCTTTGTGGAAGCGCTCGAGGACGTTGTGGAAGAGGATCCCGAAGCGCTGGTTGATCGTCGGCTCCTGCGGGATCCCGAAGACGCGGGCGAACTTGTACTTGAGCGGGCAGGTCAGGTACAGCGAGAGGTCCGAGGCCGAGAGGCTGAGCCGGCCGTCGCCGCGGCGCGGCAGGAAGGCCGCCAGCGAGGGCTCCTCGCGCGCGGCCACCAGCTCCAGCCGGCGGCCGCGCTCGCGCTCGGAGTCGAGCAGGTAGGCGTCGAGGGCCGAGGCGTCGAGCTCCGCCTGCTGCTCGGGGGTCGCCACCTGCCGCAGCAGCCCGTTGACCGCCTCGATCGCCTCCGCGGTCGGCTCGTCGCCGGGCCGCTGCGCCAGCGCCGCCAGCTTCAGCAGCTCGAGGTAGCGGGCGATCGCGCGGTTGACGTCGATCGCGGTGTCGAGGCGCGGCTCGGATAGCTCGCGGCCCGCTTTCCAGGAGGCTTCGAGCACCTGCTCGCGCAGCTGCCGGTAGGTCGCGTGCAGCCCCTCGGCGGGGCCGAACAGCTCCTCCTCGTGGACCTCCTCCGCGGCTCCCTCGGCCTCCGCCCGCGCCAGCGCCTCCTCGTAGTAGCGGGAGGGACGGGACGCCTCTCCCGCCGGACCGCGCTCGACCCGCGAGAGCACGAGCCCGCTGCGGGCGGGCCAGCCGATCCGCTCCCAGTCCGCCTCCTCCTCGAGCCCGAGGACGAAGACGTGGTCGAAGCCGAGGCCCTTGACCGCCGCCGCCGACATCCCGCGGATCGCCCCCGGCGCCGGCGGCTCCTCTGCCTCCTCGGCTTCCACCCCCGCCTCGGCGACGGCGCTGAGGTAGCGGACGAAGCCGCGGGTCGAGCCGCGCGGTTCCCGCCGCGTCCAAGCGGTCGCCAGCTCGGCCAGGCGCGAGAGCCCGAGCAGCCGCTCGGCGACCTCGGGCTGGGCGGCGAAGAGGCGCTGCCGCCGCAGCCCCACCTGCTCGATCAGCCGCCGCACGAAGACATCGGCGCGCTGTTCCTCCATGATCGCCGCCGCGCCCGCGTAGAGCTTGAGGAAGGTCCCGATCCGCTCCCGTGCCTCGGGCTGGAACTGGGGGCTGTCGAGCGCAGCCTCGCAGGCGGCGACCATGTCCTGCTTGCGCCGCCGCGCGATCGTCGTCAGCCGCGCCAGGTCGCCCGAGCGCAGCTCGACCGGCGGCCGGGTCAGCGCCCGCGCGGCGGCGGAGGAGTCGTCGGGGTCGGCGAGGACCCGCAGCCAGGCGATCGCGTCGCGCACCTCCGGGCGCTGGAAGAGCGCCGTCGGGCCGAAGAGGTGGAAGGGGATGCCGCGCTCCTCCATCGCCGCCGCCACCGAGCCGCCGCCGACCGCCGGGTCGGCGACCAGCACGCAGATCTCCTCCGGCGGGGTGCCGGCGGCGACCAGGTGCTCGGTCGCCCGCGCCGTCGCCTGCGCCTGGGCGCGCTCGTTGGCGCAGCTCCAGAAGCTCAACTGGGGATCGCGGAAGCGCTCCTCCAGCTCGACCCGCTCGCCCTCGGGGAAGCGGCCGGCGAACCAATCTTTGGGATCCCTCTCGGCGGCGAAGGCCTGGTTCGGGTTGTCGGCGGCGAGCGACTCGACCACCGCCAGCTGCGCCGGCGTCGCCTCCTCGAGCTCGTCGACCATCAGGTAGGGCCAGCGCTCGGCGATCCGCCGCCGCACGTCGGGGCGCTCGACCAGGAGGCAGTCGAGGGCGAGGAAGACGTCGCCGCGGTCGAGGCTGCCGGTCTCGGCGAGAGCGCGGTCGTGGGCCCGGTAGAGCTCGGCGAACTCGAGCTCGCGCTCCTTCGCCTCGCGCCCCGCTTCGTCCTCGGCGGTGGCGGCCTCGGCCCGCTCCGAGAGCGTCGTCGGCCCGACCCGTTCGGCCTTCAAGCCGTCGATCCGCGCCAGCAGCCGCGCCAGCAGCCCGGCCGGGTTGCCGCGGATCTCGTGCCGGCGCAACGGCAGCCGCTCGAGCCGGTCGAGCAGCATCGCCAGCCGCTCG
>DASTGL010000166.1:0-4500 GCA_035719145.1 Solirubrobacterales bacterium | reverse complement strand
CAGGCCCCCACCCAGACCCTTGGCCAGCGTCACGATGTCCGGCACGATGCCGAACCGTTGGTGCGCCAACCAGTTCCCGGTGCGGCCGATCCCGGTCTGCACCTCGTCGATGACCAGCAGCGCGCCGTGCTCGGCGGTGATCCGCCGGGCCGCCACCAGGTAGCCGTCGGGGGCGGGCACCACGCCGGCCTCGCCGAGGATCGGCTCCAGGAACACCGCCGCGGTCTCGCCGTCGACCGCCTGCGCCAGCGCCGCAGCGTCGGTCAGGCCGCCCTCGAGGCCGACCTCGACCACCTCGGCGCCGTAGCCGACCGAGTAGGTGCGGAGCGTCTCGCGGCTGTGCGGGCGCAGGCCGCGGGAGACGACGAAGCGCTTGCGCTTCGTCGCGCCCATCGCCAGGTACCCGGCCGAAGCGACCGACGAAGGGCCCTCGTAGAGCCCGGCGTTGGAGACCGGCAGCCCGGTCAGCTCCGACATCGCCGTCTGGAACTCGAACATCACCTGCAGCCCGCCCTGGCTGATCTCCGGCTGATAGGGCGTGTACGGGGTCAGGAACTCACTGCGCGAGGTGATCGCGTCGACGATCGCCGGCACGTAGTGGTCGTACATCCCGGCGCCGACGAAGCAGACCTGCTCCTCGGCGTCGGCGTTGCGAGACGAAAGCGCCGCCAGCCGCTCGTAGACCTCGGACTCGCTCATCCCGTCCGGCAGGGCCAGCGGCCGGCCGAGGCGCAGCGGCTCGGGGATCTGCTCGAAGAGCTCGTCGACCGCGGAGACGCCGATCGTCTCGAGCATCTCCTGGCGGTCGTCAGGGGTGGCGGAGGTGTAACGAGTCACGCCGACTAAGGCTAGGGAAGCCGGGTGTCGGGCTTTTCGACTAGCCGTCCAGCAACTTGCGGTATTCGGCGACGCCGAGGAGCGTCTCGGACTCCTCCGGGTGGCTCAGCCGCACCTTGACCAGCCAGCCCTCGCCGTAGGGGTCCTCGTTGACCTTCTCCGGCGTGTCCTGGAGCGCGTCGTTGACCTCGACGATCTCGCCCGACAGCGGCGCGATCACGTCGCTGACCGCCTTCACCGACTCGACCTCGGCGTAGGAGGAGTCTTTCTGGATCGTCGCGCCGACCTCGGGCGGATCGAAGAAGACGACCTCGCCGAGCGAGTCCTGCGCGTACCAGGTGATCCCGAGGGTGGCCTGGTCCCCTTCAATTCGGGCCCAGTCGTGTTCCTCGTGGTAGCGCAGATCTTCGGGGTAGCTCGCGTCAGCCAAGGCTCAACTCCTTTTCGCGTACAGGGGTTTGGAAGCTATCCGGGCGGGCCGGCGTTTGCCACGCACGTCGATCTCCAGCTCGGTCCCGACCTCGGCCAAGTCGCTGCGGACGTAGGCCATCCCGGCACCGAGCTCGAGCGAGGGCGCGTAGGTGCCGCTGGTGACGACGCCGACCTGCTCCTCGCCCCGCATCACGGGGTTACCTTCGCGCGGAATCCCCTGGCCCTCGATCTCGAAGGCGACGAGCTGCTCGGCGGTGCCCTCGGCGCGATACCGGGCGACCACATCGGAGCCGATGAACCCCGTCGCCTCCTTGCAGCACCAGCCAAGGCCGGCTTCGATCGGGTTGCGCTCGGGGGTCAGCTCGTTGCCGTGCAGCGGGTAACAGACCTCCAGCCGCAGGGTGTCGCGGGCGCCGAGCCCGCAGGGGACGACGCCGGCGTCGAGCAGCTCCGCCCAGATCGGGGTCGCGACCTCGGGATCGAGCAGCAGCTCGACCCCGTCCTCGCCGGTGTAGCCGGTGCCGCAGACGAGCGCCGGGCGGCGCCCTACCTGGACGTGGGATACGCGGAAGCGCGGCGGCAGCTCGATCCGCAGCGCGCGGCTGACCACGGCGCGGGCGTGCGGGCCCTGGACGGCGAGCATCGCGTAGCGGTCGGCGACGTCGCGGACGAGGACGTCGAAGGCGCGGCTCTGGCGGCCGAGCCAGGCGAGGTCGGTCGCGTGGTTGGCGGCGTTGGTGACGATCAGGAAGCGGTCGTGGCCCAGCCGGTAGGCGAAGAGGTCGTCGATCACCCCGCCCTCCTCATTACAGAGCACCGAGTACTGCGCCCCGCCGACCGCGACCTTGGCGACGTCGTTGGACAGCACCCGCTGCAGGAACGCCAGCGCCCCCGGCCCCTCGACCTCGACCTCGCCCATGTGCGAAACGTCGAACATCCCTACGTGGTGGCGCACCGCCGAGTGCTCCTCCCGAATCCCCTCGTAAGTAACCGGCATCTCCCACCCGGCAAACGGCACCATCTTCGCCCCGAGCTCAAGGTGCTGCTCATAAAGAGGAGTACGCATCGACCCCAGCCTATTGACCAAGAGACCTCAGCTGAGGGCCGTGGGTGCCCCTCTCACAGAGGCTCAAGAGATCACGCAGGAGCCCAGCAGCCGGCCCAGCTGCGCGACGGTCTCTGGGAGAGGGGCACCCACGGCCCCCCGACCTACTCTTTAAGGAACCCCGGCACGTCGATGTCGTCCTCCGAAACCCTAAGTTTGCGGATTTCCGTGTCCTCGGCCGAGACGCGCGGGCGGCTCTCGTAGCGGCGCCGGACCCGCTGCGGCGAGCGAGCCAAAAGCTCGAAGCCTTCGAAGCCGGTGGCGATCACGGTGACCCGGACCTCGTCCTTCATCGACTGGTCGACGACCGAGCCGAAGATGATGTTGGCGTTGTCGTCGGCCTCGGCCTGGACCAGCTGGGCGGCCTCGTTGACCTCGAACAGGCCGAGGTCCTCGGGGCCGGTGATGTTCAGCAGCATCCCGGTCGCGCCTTTGATCGACTCCTCGATCAGCGGCGAGGTGATCGCCGCCTTGGCGGCGTCGAGGGCGCGGGCCTCGCCGGTCGCCGAGCCGACGCCCATCAGGGCCGAGCCGGCGTCGCGCATGATCGTCCGCACGTCGGCGAAGTCGAGGTTGATCAGGCCGGGGATAGTGATCAGGTCGGTGATGCCCTGGACGCCCTGGCGCAGGATGTCGTCGGCCTGACGAAACGCCTCGAGGACGCTGGTCCGCCGCTCGACCGCCTGCAGCAGCTTCTCGTTCGGGACGATGATCAGGGTGTCGACTTTGTTGCGCAGTTTCTCGATCCCCTCGAGCGCCTGCTGCATCCGCCGTTTGCCCTCGAACTCGAACGGTTTGGTCACCGCGCCGACCGTCAGCGCGCCGATCTCCTCCTTGGCGATCTCGGCGATCACTGGCGCCGAGCCGGTGCCGGTGCCACCGCCCTCGCCGGCGGTGACGAAGACCATGTCGGCGCCCTTCAGCGCCTCCTTGATCTCGTCGCGGCTCTCGGCCGCCGCGCCCGCGCCAACCTCAGGGTTGCCGCCGGCGCCGAGGCCGCGGGTCAACTCCTGCCCGATCGAGAGCTTGATGTCGGCGTCGCAGGCCTGAAGAGCCTGAGCGTCGGTGTTGACGGCGACGAACTCGACGCCGCGAATGCCGGCGTCGATCATGCGGCTGACCGCATTGGTGCCACCGCCGCCTGCGCCGACGACCTTGATGACCGCGAGGTAAGTGGATTCCATCTCCCGATTTTCTCCAGCGCGCCCGGTTTCCCTCTGGCGCTATTGAAAGCTTTCAGTTGAGTTGAGCCTTTGTTCCGTCCGAGCCTTCAGCGATGCTTGAGGGTCCAAGCCGCTGCGATTCGAGCGGAATTTGCGCTTGAACGTAGGGCATCCCGGGGGTTCTGTCAAACCGCCGCAGGGCCTCGTGCAGGCGCATTCCTCGACCAAGGGTTGAGGGTTTGGCTAGGCTCGACTTTTCCTTGAGGGTTGAGCGAGCGGCTTGCTAGAGCGGTTTCAGGAGCCTCATCCCGACCTCAAGGCACGGACGGGAGTTCATGTTCGGAGCCTCCGTAGGACGGCCGGCTCGGCGCCTGCAGGTCTACATAATCGAGGGCGGTCACTTCGGGATTAGCGAGAACGCCGACCGCCGCCCGCCACTTCTTCACAGCCTGCGAGGCATCCCCGAAGAACAATTCGATGCCGGTGGTGAGGGTGACCTCCACCCCGCCTTCGCCGTAGCCACTGCTTTCCACGTAGGGACGAAGCTGGTCGGGCACGGCGGCAAGGACCTGCACTTGTTCGCGGGCCGGGCCTTTAACCCGCCCTCCTTTGGGCGCCTTGTCCAAAGAGAGCTGGGGCAGCGGCGGTTCTTCGGGAAGCGGCAGCCAGCGAACCAGGGCCCCGTCCGCGGTGACCCCGATCGCTTCGTCGCCTTCACCGATCGTCGCCGCCAGCCGCGGCACCAGCACGGTTGGTTCCGTCGTGTCCTGGCGGACCAGGAACCAGTAGGCGGCGATCGCGACGAGGGCCAGAAGGACGCCCGCGGCGATCGCCCGCGCCCTTACAGATCCCAGCCGGCCGGCCACTCGACCTCCCCCAGGATCTGGACCTCGGGCTCGAGGATTACTCCGAAGCGCTCGTGCACGCGCCGCCGCCCCTCGGCCATCAGCTCGAGGACGTCGG
>DASTGL010000165.1:0-2657 GCA_035719145.1 Solirubrobacterales bacterium | reverse complement strand
CAAGCGGTTGCGCCGCGACGCGGCCCATCAGCCGCTCGCGGCCGAGGGGCTGGCCACCGGCCTGCCCGCGGACGCGTGGCGGAGCGTCGCCTGGCGCGAGGGCACGGCCGGCGAGCTGAGCTCGCGCTTCGCGGCGGTGCGGGTCCGGCCGGCCCACGACGACTTCCGCCTGACCGCGCCGCGCGCGGGGGAGTGGTTCCTGGCGGAGTGGCCCGAGGGCGAGAAGGAGCCGACGAAGTACTGGCTCTCGACCCTGCCCGAGGCGGCGACCCTCGAGGAGCTGGTCGCGACCGCGAAGCTGCGCTGGCGCATCGAGCGCGACTTCGAGGAGCTCAAGCAGGAGCTGGGCCTGGGCCACTTCGAGGGCCGGGGCTGGCGCGGCTTCCACCACCACGCCAGCCTGTGCATCGCGGCCTACGGCTTCCTGGCGGCCGAGCGCTGCCGCTTTTCCCCTCCGGGCTGGCGACCCCGCCTCCAAGCCCCCGAGCGGCCGGCCGACTACCGCCCCCGCAACTCCGCCCGTGCGCCCGGAGCGGCACAGTCCCGCGTCGATCGCGACCCTGCGCCGGCACCTCGCGGTGGCGCTGATGCGCCGCCTGCCCCGGTGTCCCTGCTGCCTGCGGGGCTTCGAGACGCCTCCCACGTTCAGCAGCTCGTGGCACGGTAGTACTAGGTAAGGTGCACTTAACATTAGGCCCTGTTAGCTCTTGGACTGTCGGCCGCGAGAGCCCCGCTGAGGAGAAGGATGCCCGAAGGAAAGTGACGGATGCCGCGATGCCGAGCGCGGTCCGCACCGCGTGGAGCGAGCCCCACCTCTCGACCAGCGCCCGGCTCTCGGGGCCGGCCGCCGCGGGCTCGGTCGCCATGAGCCTCTCGTTCGTCGGCATGATGGCGAGGAACGTGAAGGGCCAGTTGGCGACCATGAGCAGCGCCCCGAGCGCCCAGCCGGCGTGGCCGGCCTGCCACCACGCCGCGAGCCCGAGCAGGAACCCGGCGACCGCCAGGGGCGCCTGCATGGCCGTGCCGCGCTCGTAGGCCGGCTTCCACCCCGCCAGCAGGGAGCGGTGGTCCAGCCCCAGGCGCGCGGGCTGCTCGACCAGGCTGATGTAGAGCGCCGCGCCCGCGAACACGGCGGCCGCGAGAAGGGCGAGCTGACCGAGGAACATGGTGGTCTCCCTCAACTCCCGAGCCCGAGCGGCGACCCCGCCGCCCGAGAGCCGGAGGGGGGCGCGGCGGCGTGCCCGCGGCGCCCGGGTGTTCTTCTACGGCTCATCGTCGTCCCCGCCCGCCGGCGTGCCTTCGAGGCGGTCCCGCAGGGCGCGGAGCAGCCCGGTGGCGGCCTCGACGGCCTCGACGGGCAGCCCGTCCGAGAGGGCGGCGGCCCAAGGTCCCTGGCGCTCGGCGGCGGCCTCGTGGAGGGCGCGCCCGCGTTCCGTCAGGAGCACGAGCCTGGCCCGCCGGTGGTGCGGGTTCGGCGCGAAGCGGACGATCCCCCGCGCCTCGAGCTCGTCGGCGACGCGCTGCACGCCCTGGCGGGACAGGCCCATGGTGCGCGCGATGTGCGAGACCGGCAGCGGGACCCGCGACATCGCGACCGCGCCCAGGACCTGCCACCGCGCGCTGGTCAGGCCGAGGTCGCGGACCAGGGCGTCGCCGGCGGCGAGCAGGCGGCCGTTGAGGCGGAAGGTCTCCAGGATCAGCTCGGTGATGGCGGCCCTCGCCATGTCATCACCTACCCATATTGACAGCATGATGTCAATATGGGCGAGAGCGAGGATGCGGGTTCTGACGGAGGAGCAGTGGTCGGCGCTGGAGCCGCTGGTCGAGGCGTGCCGCCCGAAGGCCAAGACCCCGCCGCGGGACCTGCGGCGGACGGTGGAGGCGATCGTCTGGCGGCACGCGAACGGCGCGAAGTGGCGGGCCGTGCCGGCCGAGCTCGGCCCCTGGTGGCGGGCCGCGCAGCTCTTCATCCGCTGGGCCGAGCTCGGGGCGTGGCGGCGGCTGCTCGAAACGGCGCAGGCACGCGGGGTCGAGCTCGGCATGGCGTTCCTCGACGGCACCAGCATCAGGGCGCACCACAAGGCCGCGGGTGCGCCCAAAAACGGGGGGACCTCGCGCCAGCGGGACCGCCGCGAGGCGCTCGGCCGTTCGCGCGGGGGCTTCGGCACGAAGGCGTGCGTGATCGCCGACGGGCGGGGCCGGGCGGTCGCCTTCGCGCTTGCGCCCGGGCAGGCGCACGAGCTGCCGCTCGCGCCCGCGCTCCTCGACCGCCTCCCCCGCGTGCCGCTCTGGGGGGTCGGCGACCGCGGCTACAGCTCCGGCGCGTTCCGGGAGCTGATCTGGTCGAGCGGCGCTCGGCCGGCGATCGCGACCCGCAGCAACGAGGCGGTGGTCGCCTGTCCGGACTTCATCTACAACAACCGCAACCTCGTCGAGCGGCTCTGGCGCCGGCTCAAAGAGTGGCGGGCGGTCGCGACCCGCTACGAGAAGACGGCGGCCAGCTACCTCGGCGTCCTCTGCCTCGCCGCCACGATGGACTGGCTCAAGCCCTAACAGGGCCTAGCTTCATTGTGCTGGCTGAAGCAAATGAGAGAGACGCGGACGGCAGCACCCTCCACTGTCCAACTCTCATCCCGCCATGCTTCAAAAATGGTAAG
>DASTGL010000164.1:0-7709 GCA_035719145.1 Solirubrobacterales bacterium | reverse complement strand
CCCAGATCGGGTCGTCATTTCGGGGATCTCCTCTCCAGTAGCCAGCGATCTCTTCGTCTCCAGCGTTTTCGTCGAGCCATTGGGAGTCTGCGCGGGCAACCCGCAGGCAGTACTTGACTCGAACCCGCATCAGGAATGCGTCCTGTCCCTTCAATCGCGAAACCATGTTGCGACCAGCCGCCGAATCCTCGGCGAGGTAGAGACAGCCGATCCGCGAAGGCGCGTTCGGTGCTAGATGTCTCCGCGCTTCCTCCATGCGCAATTCGACACCTGCCTGCCGAACAACCCGCTCGCTCTCTTGTTTCGAAGCTTTCCGGGTGGGATATGGCGGGACGCCTTCACCAATCCATCCTCCGCTGCGAATCATGGCTGCCTGCCAAAGGCAGAGCATTCGTGGCGTAAAGTCAACTTCGCCGAAGGATCCGTTTCGAAGATCCTCCATCGCGAGGCACCTAATACCTGGCTTCTGGAACTCGATTTCGTTGGCGAAGTCGAGATTGACCAAAGTCCCGGCCCGTTGCATGTTCCAGCAGGCAAGCCAATCTTCTGCTGTGAAGCCATGGACCAGGGGAGGGAGCCGGCTGATCTCCTGGTCAAATGGTTTCGACGCGAGCGACATCGCTAGCGCGAGTTCCTCGGCGCGGGGATGCTGAGCTGCAGGCAGATACTCCGGACCAAGCCAGGCCCCAACTCCTTGTGTCGCGGCACCGCTGAGACTTGGTCTTCCGGCCCACGCCACTTCGCATGTTTGGTGCCGCCAACCTCTCGGCAGCCGTGGGAACGGAGGTGGCGTTCGAAGTCGCGGCGCTTCACGCCGCGGCAGTAAACCGCAGGTGCTCTCGGTCTGCTTCGGCGACCTCGCCGGCGAGCTCCTCGTCGGGAGTCAAGACCGTCTGCAGCGCGTCGAGCACGTTCACGCGGGCCTCCTCGCGAGTGCGGCCTTGGCTGATAGCGCCGGGCACCTCGAGCACGCGCGCGACGATCCAGCCAGCCTCATCCGGGCTGTCAAACGCGATCGTGAAGTCGACCGATGCCTCCATGGCTACAGACGGTAGCGCGATGGCAGGGCATCGGCCAGCCGCCCCGAGAACTTGGTCCCGAAATTGGTCCCAACTCCAGCGAACTCACCGAACTCCTTGGACGGTATCGAGCTCCTTGGAGCAGATTCGTTCCCTCGGACACCTCGCGGATGAACTTCTAATCCGACGGTCGCTGGTTCGAATCCAGCCGGGCGCGCTCTTCAGGTCTCGCCAGCGTTCGGGGGACGTGTTTTGGAGACGAACTCAAGTACGGCTTCGTTCGTCTGGCGGGAGCTTCGGTAGCTCCGTCTTCGACCCGCCATTTCTCGGCCTCGGCCACCGGGCTTCTCCGATGGAATGTTCGAGATATTTTGTGGCAATCTGATACGTCGTTTGCAGGGAAAAAACAGTAGACATCGGGTCGCATGGCAAGCTAGATTGCGCAGTGTCTTGACAGTTCCCTTACAGGACCGTACGCTGGCGGCGTCTCTTCACCAGACCTGGTCGAAGGGGAGCCACCCCCAGTCTCGGTTTCCTTCTTGCCGGGCCCGCGAAGGGACGGGAGGGATGGATCTCTTGGTTTTCGACCCATGGAACGGGAGGGGCAGGCCGCGTGCAGGCCCGGGCGGACGTAAGCGTCCCAGACAAACGAGCTAAGGAGCGGCACTAGCCGTCGCTGCTTCCTCTCGCAGATGAGTCCTCGCCGTAACGCCAAAGGAAGGTTCAGGCACGGCCTTGCCGCCGCGGTCTTTCTCGTCGCCGTCGGGGCGGTCGTCCTTGGCCTCGCTGTTCCCGCGCCGGAGAAGCTGCCGGGCTTAGCGCAGGGCTCAACCGCGCTCTGGCGGGTCGAGATAATCGGCTTCGCCTTCGGCATCTTCTATGTCGTGGTGGCGGCGATCGCCTTGGCCGTTGAAGGGCGCGGATTCACCGAGGTCGGGCCCAGTGGAGTGAAGGCCGGCGATGTGGTTCAGAAGAAGCATCAGCTGGGCTTGGAAGAACAAGCGGAAATCCTCGACGCCGTCCGGCGAGCTGTGTTGGCCAACGCGGCGTTGCAGCGGGCGGCGGTCCAACGGCAGGGTGAAGAACTCAAGGAACTCAGGGACCGTTTGGACCAGCTAGAAGAGAAACTCTGATCGGTTACATATGTTCTTGCTTTCAAGGTTCAAACCTGAGAATCTTGAGTTCACGTCGGCCATCGAGCGCCCCCTTGTATTCCAAAGCGGTGCTCCTCGGTGGTGGATGGTTTGCGTAAGAACGCGAGTCGCGGCATGGACGAAGAACGCTTTCGAACAGAACTCGAGGCCAAGACGGCAGCACACGATGGGGACGTCCTTGCTGCCATCAGCGAGATGCTCGGTGAAGTCATCGAGGATCTCGAGTCGTTGCCGACCGAGTTGCAGGAGATCGTGGAAGCCGGCGAAATTCTCGGCACCCGGCCGAAGAAGGACCATGAGGCACTACCTCGCGACGTCTCAGCTGGTGAGAAGGGGACATCCGAGCCGTCCGGCGCCGAGTAGCGACGCCCGGTCGAGCTCCTGCCGGACGCCGCCTTCGGTTTCTCTAGTTGAACTTGGTAACGAGTAAGGCTGGAATCGTGTGATCCACCTGCGTGATCGCCATTCATCTCACCCCCTTTCCTCAAAGGGGACGGCACCTGACCTGATGAGAGGCGGCGCCCGTCCCGAGCCCGTCCTGTCCCGAACTCTATCTGATTGCTCAAATTATCTTGACAACACTTGAGTTCGCAAATATGGGCAGGAGCAGGACAGTGCGCTGTGGCTGCCGGCGGCAGAATGGTGTGGATGGAAGGAGATGCAGTGGCGACTAAGCGGTCAGGCCCGTCCACCCGTCGGGGCACGAAGGCAGACGGTGACTCTCGCCTGGTGAAGGCGCTCGGTCACCCGATCAGGGCGCGGGCCCTGTCGATTCTGAACGAAGAAGTTGCCAGCCCGAAGATGATTGCCGCGGCCTTGGACTTACCCCTCGGAACCGTTGGACATCACGTGAAGAAACTCGAGGCGATGGACTGCATCGAGCTGGTGAGGACGGAGCCGCGGCGGGGGGCGACCGAGCATTTCTACCGTGGCACGATTCGCTCCGTCCTGGACGACGAGCAGTGGGCGAAGCTGAACCCAGACTCGAAGACCGCGCTCTCCATCGAGTGGCTGAAGATGCTCAACAAGACCGCCAAGCAGGCGTTAGTGGCACAGACGTTCGACTCGCGCCCCGACCGCCATCTCAGCCGCACTCCGGTGAACGTGGACGAGCGTGGTTGGCAGGAGCTGATGAGCCTCCTCAGCCGGACCGCGGCGGAGATCCAGGAAATCGAGCTTCGCAGCTCCGAGCGGGAGCTTCAGGGTCAGAGTGCCGGACGGCGTCTACGAGCAACCGTGGCACTGCTGGGGTTCGAATCGCCGCCGCCGTCAGAGGAAACGGAGACCTCTGAGACCTGACCGTTTCTGACGCCACCGCCTCAATTGTGGAGGGTGGGTCGGTAGACGAGCTCTTGGATGTTGCCGTCGAGGGTTCGGCTCTCGAGCAGCTCCAAGTCGAAGTCGGCCGCGTTCTCGAAGATCGGTGCTTTTCCGGTCTGGCCGGTGATGACGGGGAAGAGGGTTACCTGGACGCGGTCGACTAGGCCGGCGGCCATCAGGGACCGGTTCATCGCGAGGCTGCCGTGGGAGCGCAGCGGGACGCTGGACTCCTCCTTCAGCCGGGTGACCACGTCGACCGCGTCGCCGCTCGCGACGGTGGCGTCGGGCCAGTCGAGGGGCTCCTCCAGGGTGGTCGAGATCACCGTCGCCGGGAGCTTGCGCATCCGCGTGACCCAGGGGTCGCGCACCTCGTCCTCCTCGTCGCTGTCGGCCAGCATCTGGGCGAAGAGGCGGTAGGTGTTGGCTCCGAAGACCATCCGCTGCTCCTCTTCGTGCAGGGTGAGGCGGTGGTCGAGCAGCTCGGGCCCCTGCTTGCCCCAGTAGCCGCTCCAGTCGCCGCTCGCGGAGCCGAAGCCGTCGAGGCTGGAGAAGACGTCGAAGGTGTAGGTGGCGGCCATGGTGCTCTCCTTTGTCCGGGTGGGCGTCTGTAGATACAGACGGGAGCCGAGGTCGAAACTCATCGCCGTCCGCGCAACGGCACTCGGGCGGCCTCAGGAGGGCGGGCGCCTTTCAGCCTTTCCCGGCTTCCTTCTCCCGCGCTTCGGCCATCTGCTTGAGCATCCAGTCGTGGTTCAGGTCCAAGACCGCGCGCATCTCAGAGGCGACGACGGCGTTGCGGTTGAGGGTCAGCTGGTTGTCCTGCTCGGACTCGCCCGAGATCGACCAGTTGGTCGAGCCGGTGACCGTGTAGACGCCGTCGACGATCAGCACCTTCAGGTGCGAGATCGCGTGTTTCACCGACGAGGTGCCGATCGCGATCGAGTTGCCGAAGTCGGTGTTCGACCACTCCGCGAGGATTGCTTTCTCGTGCTTCCCACCGGCCTGCGATTTGTCGAGGCTCATCTGCACGTAGACGTGCTCTTCGTCGAGCTTCTGGCGGATGATCGCGTCGAGCTCGTCGTCGTCGTACCCGTACATGTTGAGGACGAGCGAGTGCTGGGCGCTCGCCAGCAGCGAGGCCAGCATCGGGTGGATCTCGTCGCGCGGGCTGAAGAAGGTGCGCTGGTCGGGCGGGTAGCCGTCGAGGAAGCGCTTCTCGGACTTGAAGCCGGCGAGGTCGTCCCAGGCGAACTCGGCAGGCGAGGGGGCGCTCGCTTTCTTCGCGCTAGGCATAGGTCGCCAGCCGCACCGTCTCGAAAGCGAGGACGTCGTCGGGGGCTCCCCCGGAGGCACGGGCGACGACCGTGACCTTGGCTGCCTCGACCCCTCGCTGCACGAGGTCGCGGAGCGGCTCGGTGACGGTGAGGATCCGCAGCGCCGGCTCCAGCTGGTGCGCCGGCCGCAGATCGAAGGGGTCGCGCTCGCGCGGGATGTCGCAGTGGCCGACGTCGCCGAAGCAGCCGCCGTGGCCGAAGATGAAGAAGGAGCCGACGTAGGCCCGGTGGGAGGGGTCGGCGCCGCTGCCGACACCGCGCTGGTCGAGGAAGACCTGGCCTTCGTAGGAGGCGCCGGAGTGGTCCAGGCCGTAGAAGATCAGGTCGGCGCGGGCGAACGGGTGGTCCGCCGCGGGCAGCTCGATCGGCTGGGAGGTGAACCTCTCAACCATGGCCGGGCCCTTCCGCCGCGGCGGTCGCGGCCGCGTAGTCGTAGCCGAGCCGGGTGATGTCCAGCGTGTCGCGCACCGTCAGCGGGAACGGCGGCAGCGCCCGGTCGAGCAGCTGGGGTGGGATCCCGGCTCCGGGGTGGCGCAGCTGCCAGAGGTACCAGAGGCGGTCGATCATCGCGTGGTGCGCCCAGAAGAGGGGGTCGTACGCCGCCACTTCGATGTCGCCCATCGTTCCACCGACCCAGACGTGGACGCCGTCGTGGACGCTCTCGAGCTGGGTCTGGAAGGTGATGAAGTCCGGGTTCGCGAGGACGGCCTCGACGTCGGCCGGGGCGGGGAGGGCCCCCGGGGCTCCGGGTTCGCGCGTGGTCCGTTTCTGGCGCGGCGTCTCCCGGCCGGCAGGCTGGATCGGCGAGTCGTAGAGGGGGTTCGCTTTGCCGTCCACGCGCCGTTTCGTGTAGGCGGTGGGGATGCCGGTGTCGTGTTCCACCGTCCAGTTCCACCAGGGAAGGGTCACTCCCGGCACCCTTTCCTGCAGGGCCTTCTCGAACATGTAGAGGTAGGCGCGGTGCCAGGGGAGGAAGAGCTCGCGGTGGTGCACGCAGGAGATCGGCAGCGGCAGACCGTGGATGCCCGCCCAGTACTGGTAGCCGCGGTCGTCGCCGATCGCCTGGGCAGCGGCGATCGACTCGCGGAAGTCGGCGAGCTGACCGTCCGTGAGGCGGCGGACGCTGCGTCGGTGGCGAAGCGCGCGTGGCGCTTGGGCGGGTGCGGGCGTGACCGCCGGGCTCATCGGCGTGCCTCGATAACCCGGCGACCGGCGGCGAGGCGCTGCTTGCGCGCGCGCAGGCCGAGGATGCGCTGGCGCAGCCGCATGCCGGCGATCCCGCCGACGGTGGCAACCACCGGCCCGAAGCCGGCCGCGGTCTCCTCGACGGGGAGTCCAGCGATGTGCGCGAACATGGTCCGTACCCTTACACACCTTCTTGAGTACCGCAAGATGCGCAGAACGCTCTTTGCGGCTAGTTGCGGGTGGTTCGGCCGGGGCGCACCGGGCGCGGCCGCGAAGTGGAGGCCGGCGGCGGCGAATACGCTGGCGGGGTGCGTGACCGGGTGTTCAGGCTTGGCCTCGGCTCTTCGTCTCCTTCGGCGGCGTGGGGCGCGGTCGCCACGCTGGCGGCCGTCGCCGCCGCGACCCTGCTGGTCTATCCCCTGAAGGACATCGCGCCGGCGGTCTCGCTGGGCGTTGTCTATATCCCCGGGGTGCTGTTGATCTCGAGTGTGTGGGGCTGGCGTCTCGGGTTGGTCTCGGCGCTGCTGAGCGCGCTCGCTTTCAACTGGTTCCATCTGCCGCCGACGGGACGGCTGGAAATTGCCGCCGACAAGGACGCGGTGGCGCTTGTGACTTTCGGGATCGTCGCGCTGGCGAGCAGCTCGCTGGCCGAGCTGGCACGGGCCCGGGCGGCGGAGGCGGAGCGGGAGCGGGCGGAGACCGAGCGGGTGCTTGGGCGGCTGCGGGAGCTCTCCGAGGAGCGGGATCGGATCGAGGCGGAGGCGATCGAGGCGGGGGCGCTGCGGCGCAGCGACGAGCTGAAGACGGCGCTGCTGCGGTCGGTCTCGCATGACCTGCGCACGCCCTTGACCTCGATCATCGCCGCCGGGACGGCGCTCGACTCGCCGACCCTGACCGAGCCGGAGCGGCACGAGCTGAGCGAGGCGGTGGTCGAGCAGGGGCAGCGGCTCGCCCACCTGGTCGAGAACCTGCTCGACGTCTCGCGGCTGGAGTCGGGGTCGGCGGCGCCGCGGCGCGAGCCGGTCGACCTTGCCGGCGTGCTGGAGGCGGCGCGGGAATCGCTCGGCGGCGACGGGGCGCTGGTCAAGTTCGGGATCGACAGCGAGATCCCGGAGCTGGTCGCCGACCCGGTGCAGCTCGAGCGCGCATTCGCCAACCTGCTGGTCAACGCGGTCCGCTACGGCGAAGGGCGCCAGGTCCTGGTCCGCTCGCGCGAGGTCGGCGGTCGCCTGGTCGTCCGCATCGTCGACCAGGGGCCGGGCATCCCCGAGGGGGAGCGGGAGCGGATCTTCGAGCCCTTCTACCGGCGCCAGGGCGGCGACCAGGGCTCCGGCCTCGGCCTCTCGATCGCCCGCGGCTTCATCGAGGCCAACGGCGGCGAGATCGCGGTCGAGTCGGTGCCGGGACAGGGCAGCACCTTCGTCGTCTCCTTCCCGCTCGGCGAGGAGGCCCGATGAGCGAGGCGCCGCGCATCCTGGTCTGCGACGACGAGCCGCAGATCGTCCGCGCCCTGCGGGTGATCCTCCGCGACGCTGGCTTCGAGGCGGTGCCGGCCGCCACGGGGGAGGAGGCGCTCGACCTGGTCGCCGTCCGCCCGCCGCAGGCGGCGATCGTCGACCTGATGCTGCCCGACATCGACGGGGTCGAGGTGACGCGGCGGATCCGCGAGTGGAGCGAGATGCCGGTCATCGTCCTCT
>DASTGL010000163.1:0-2545 GCA_035719145.1 Solirubrobacterales bacterium | reverse complement strand
CGGTCATGCCCTTGTTGCCGACCACGATCAGGTCGGCTTTGGTCTCTTCGGCGACGTTGAGGATCGCGTCGGCGGGGTCGGCCTCGACCGGGTGGGTCTGGACCTCGATCCCCGACTTCTTCGCGTCGGCCGCGGCGGCGTCGAGGACGAGGTTGACGTCCTCGCGCGGGCCGATCTCGTACTGGACGTCGGCCGGCGCTCCGGCCTGCTCGGCCTGGACCCGGCGCCCGGAGGCCGGCTGGTAGGCGCTGACCAGGCTCAGCGTCGCCCCGGTCATGCGCGCAAGCTCGCTCGCCTGCCGCACCGCCTCGGCGGCAGTCTCAGAGCCATCGGTCCCAACCACGATGCGTTTGAACACGCCGCCGCCTCCTTCGGTCGCTGAACGGCCCGAGTCTAACGCTGCTTCGCCGAGGCGTCGTGCTGTCGTGCGGGCAGGCCGCGAAAGCCGTCGCCGAGGATTTCGGTCGGGGTTTCGACGAGGCGGACGACGCCGATCACCATCGCGGCGGCGAGGCAGACGATCAGGATCGCGATCGAGGCTCTCCAGACGAAGGGCACGGGCGGGAGCCTAGACCGCGGCGACGGTCTACCGCCGCGTTATCGTGCCGCCATGGCCTTGGAGAAAGTCGCGGACGGAGTCTGGTTGCTGCGCGGGGACTTCCGCGGGGCGATGAACATCTACTTCCTCGAGGACGGCGACGGCGTCGTCCAGTTCGACGCCGGGACGAAGGCGATGCGCAAGAAGGCGAAGGCCGCAGCGGCGGAGCTGGGAGGCTTGAAGCGGGTTGTCCTCGGCCACGCCCACGCCGACCATCGCGGCACCGCTCCCTACATGGAAGTGCCGGTCTTCTGCCATCCCGACGAGGTGGCCGACGCCGAAAGCGACGCCGCGATCACCCCGTACATGGATCTCTCGCAGCTGCCGGTCGCCTGGGTGCGCATGATCTACCCCTTCCTGCTGAAACGTTGGGACGGCGGCGCGGTGAAGATCGCCGACACGGTGATCGAAGGCGACGAAGTCGCCGGCTTCAAGGTCCTGCACTTCCCGGGGCACGCGCCGGGGCTGATCGGCCTCTGGCGCGAGAGCGACCGGGTGGCGCTGGTCTCCGACGTCGTCTACCTGGTCGACTCCGGTCGGCTGAAACCGCTGCCGCACGGCGAGGCCAGCGTCCCCCACCCCGCCTGGGCCTGGGACCACGCGAAGGCGAAGGAGTCGGTGCGCAAGCTGGCGGCGCTGGAACCGCGGGTGATCGGCACCGGGCACGAGGCGCCGCTGCAGGGCGAGAACCTGCGCGAGACGCTCGAACGGGCCGCCGAGAAGTACTGAAAGCGCCCGCTCCCATAAGTTCCAGCGCCTGATGATCGGGACCTACGCCTCGGCGGTGCTGATCTGCGCCGTCTCGCTGCTGGTCGGCCGCGCGATCCTCTCCCTGGCCGGGAGGAGCGAGTGGACCTGGCTGGAGCCGGCGGTCGGCTTCGGCGCGGTCCTGACCGCGACCGGCCTGGTCGCCCGGGCCCCCGGCCACGGCACCTCTTCGACCCTCGCGCTGGTCCTGCTGATCCTCGCCGCGGCGGCCGTCCTCTGGCGCGGCGTTCGTCCTTTTTCGCCTTCTGGGCGAATAAAGACGAACGCCGAAGCTGGGTTCCGGCCTTGGCGCGAAGGGCTGCCCGTCGCGCTCGTCATTCTCGTCGCGCTCTCGATCCCGTTCGCGGTCAGCGGCCGCTGGGGGTTGCTCGGCGTCGGCTTCAACAACGACCTCGGCCTTCACCTGGCCTGGGCGGAGTGGCTGCGCAGCGGCTTCGGCCCGGCACCGGACCCGGGCTACCCCCTCGGCCCGCACGGCCTCGCGGTGGCGACCGCAGTCATCCCGGGCATCAACCTCGCCCAGGCCTTTCTCGGCGAGATCGTCGCGATCGGAGCGATGACCGGCCTGACGGCACTAGGCGCCCTGCGCGGCCTGACCCCGACCCGCCGCACCATCGCCGCCGCAATGGTCGCCCTCCCGTACCTGGCAGCCTCCTACTTCGCCCAAGCAGCCTTCAAGGAGCTGGCCGAGGCCCTCCTCGTCCTCGCCTTCGCCATCTGGCTGACGAACGTCAAGGAAGTGCAAACCTATTTCTCCCCGGATACCGGGGACAAAGGCGCATGGTCAACCTGGTGGGCGCGCTTGATGTTCGTGCTGCCCCCGCTGGCACTGATCGGAGGGATCTTCTTCTCGTACTCGTTCGCCGGCGTCGCCTGGCCGGTAGTCACCCTCGTCCTCTGGAGTCTCACCCTGCCAGAGGTGCGAGCGGCACTGCGCCCCCGCTCGCTGCTGCGCTTCCTCCTGCGCCCGATGACCATCGTCGCGCTGGTCGTCCTCGCCGGAATCGCGCTGGCGGTCACCGTCGGCCCCTTCGGCTTCGGCAGCAGCTTCAACAAAGTCGCCGGCTCCAACACCTACGGCCCGGTCTCCCCGATCGAGGCCCTGGGCATCTGGCCCACCGCCAACTACCGCCTAGACGCCGCCGGCGGCGCCCAGCTACCCGTCTTGGCAGGAGCAAT
>DASTGL010000162.1:0-3954 GCA_035719145.1 Solirubrobacterales bacterium | reverse complement strand
CGCCGAAGCCTACGAGCACCTGCGCCGTTTCGATTGGGGCGACGTCGCCGAGCAGACGGCGGCGGTCTACGCCGAACTGGCCGGCGCCAAGCTCTCGTAGCTCGCCGGTCCGGCTAGCTGCAGTCGCCGCGACAGCGTGGCGCCAGCGTCCGTTCGCTGATGCTGAAGCCGCCCTCGCTGCTGGTCCCGGGCGTCCAGTGGATCCCCTCGAGCAGCTCGGTCGGGGAGACGTCGAGCGAGCCGGCGAGCTTCATCAGCGTGTCGACCCGCGCCAGCCGGGTGCCGTGCTCCAGCATCCCGATCTCGGTCCGGTGCAGGCCCGCCCGCGCCCCCAGCTCTTCCTGCGAGAGCGCCGCGCGCCGACGGCAGCGCCAGAGGTTGCGGCCGAACCTGGTCGCCACCTCCTCCGAGCGGATTCTCCCGTCGCGGGACATGGGCGCAATCTGGCGGCAGCGGCTCATTGTCAGCCTGACGGTACAAGTCAAAGCTGACAGAAAAATTGCAGACAACAACTCTCGGTGACAGATGAGGGTGAGCGAGGGCGTCAGGCTACGGCGCGGTTGAGGAAGTCGACCTGGTGCTGCTTGCGCAGGATCAGGTGCTCCATCAGGTGCTCGAGCGCCTCGGAGCGGCCCTCGCGGCCGGTCGGCTCGATCGCCTCCTGCAGCGCCTCGACGGTCGCTTCCTCGTACTCGGCGAGGCGGTGGAGAGCGTCGCGGACGCCCGGGTCGAAGGAGAGCTCGGCCACCTCAGTGGTCGGCTCGCCCTTGAAGGAGACGATCTTTTCGATCAGCAGGCGGACGTCGGCGAGCTCGGCGTCGCCGAACTCGGTCAGCTTCGAGCCGAGCGCCTGCGCCTCGATCCCGGTCAGGCTCGAGGCCACGATCGAGTACTGCAGGGCGGAGCGGTACTGCAGCCCCAGCGCTTTGTTGAGGCGCTTCACCGCCTCTTGTTCGTCGAGCTTCTCTTCCTCGTCGGGCATGGGGCCTCCGCTTACCCGTGTGCGGCGATCGCTAGTCGTGAGCTGCCGAGGCGGGGGGCCGCATCGTCGTCCAGGCGTTCGGGTCCGGTTCGACCGGCCGCGGCCAGCGCAGCTCCTCCGGCGCCTCGCGCATGCGGATGATCCGCGCCGGCACGCCGCCGACGATCGCGTTGGCGGGGACGTCCTTGGTCACCACCGCGTTCGTCCCGATCACCGAGTTGTCGCCGACGCTGACCCCGCGCAGGATGCAGGCGCCGTAGCCGATCCAGACGTTGTTGCCGACCTCGACGTCGCGCTTGTAGATGCCCTGCAGCCGGATCGGCCGCTCGACCTCGACGACGCCGTGGTCGAAGTCGATGAACATCGCTCGGTCGGCGATCACGCACTGCTCGCCGATGCGGACGCGCTGGTAGGCGGAGATCGTGCACTCCTGGCCCATCACCGTCTTGGCGCCGATCTCGACCACCCCCTCGTGGCAGCGGATCTTCGAGCCGTCGCCGATCCAGACGAAGCGTCCGAAGCGGATCTGGCCCCGCGGCTCGATCTTCAGTTCAAGGCCGCGACCGAGGAAGAAGGGGCCTTCGGAGGCCCAGCGCCGCCCCGCCGGCGTCAGCAGGCGCCGCCAGAGGTAGCGCCAGAAAAGCCGCGCGTAGCGAGGGGTGAGCATCCGGTTGCGGGCCAGGAAGCCGAGCATCGCGGGGCAACTCTAGACTCCCTCGCCCTTGCCCGACGCCGCCAAAACCGCGCCCCTGGCAGAGCGCCTGCTGAGCGGAGAAAAGCGGGCCCTGGCGCGGGCGATCACCTTGATCGAGTCCGACGACCCCGCCGGTTGGGACCTGGTCCGCGAGGTCTACCCGCGCACCGGCAAGGCCCGGATCGTCGGCTTCACCGGTCCCCCCGGGGTCGGCAAGAGCACGCTGATCGGCGCACTCACGGGGGAGCTGCGCAAGGCCGAGCGCGAGGTTGCGGTGCTATCGATCGATCCCTCGAGCCCGTTCACCCGCGGCGCCCTGCTCGGCGACCGGATCCGTCTCACCGAGCACTTCCTCGACCCCGGCGTCTTCATCCGCTCGATGGCCTCGCGCGGCGCCCTCGGGGGGCTCTCCGAGGCCGCCCTGCAGGTGGCGCTGATCATGGACGCGGCCGGCAAAGACGACGTCCTGATCGAGACCGTCGGCGTCGGCCAGGCGGAGATCGACATCGTCGACCACGCCGACACGATCGTCCTCGCGTTGATGCCCGGCTCCGGCGACTCGATCCAGGCCCTGAAGGCGGGGGTGATGGAGATCCCCGACATCATCGTCGTCAACAAGGCCGACCACCCGATGACCGACACGATGGTCCGCGAGGTCCGCGGCGTCCTCGCCCTCTCCCACGATCCGGAGGGCTGGAAGGTGCCGATCCTGCGCACCGAGGCGGCCCGCGGCGAAGGGGTCGACGAGCTGGCGGTGCAGATCGAGGCGCACCGGGAGTTCATCGAGGAGCGGGGGACGCTGGCCGAGCGCCGCGCCCGCAACCTGCGCAGCGAGGTGATCGGCATCGCCACCTCGCGGATGCGCCGCCGCCTGGAAGCGACGATCGCCGAGGATTCGACGACGGCGGAGTTGCTGGACCGAGTCGTGCGGCGCGAGCTCGACCCGGCGACCGCCGCCAGCGAGCTGTTGGAGAAGCACGTCGATGCCTGATTCGGAGCTGCCCTCGACCGCCGAGGCGATGACCTGGAATGGCGCTGACGTCGCCGCGCTGGATGGCGGTCCCGTAGCCCAAGTGCAGGGGTTCTATGTCGACGCCGAGAGCGGCGAGCCTGCCTGGCTGATCGCCCGCCTCGGCCGCCGTCGCCGCGCCCGCATCGTCGCCGTCCCCTTCGCCAACTGCGCCGGCGCCCCCTTCGGCGTCTGGGTCGCCCAGGAGGGGGAGGCGATCCGCAGCGCCCCCGTCGTCGATCCGACCCGGCCCCTGCGCCGCGAGCACGAGCTGACGATCTGCGCCCACTACGGGATCGGCGAGCAGGTCGGCCGCGCCGCCGCCGTTGCCGGCCGCGAAGAAGGCGGCGTCACCGCCACGCCGCCCAGCCGCTAGGAGAGTTTCTCTCCTCGTCACATTTTCTTCCTAGGTTCTGGTCCAGCGACCAGTGCGATCACGAACGGAGGAGTGACGATGCGGGAGAAGAAAGCGATGGCGGTGCTGGCCACCGTGGCCGCGGCGGGCGTTCTGGGCATTGCCGGGTGCGGCGGCGGCGACTCGGCCACGGGCGAAACGGCGCCGGCGAAGGCATCGTCGACGGGCGACGCGATGAAGCCGAAGACCGACGATGCGATGAAGGGCGACAGCGCAACGACGAAGCACGACGACGCGATGAAGGGCAGCGACGACGCGATGCATGAAGCCGGCGACGACCACGGCGACGCGAGGAAGGGCGAAGGCCACGGGCCTGCGATGAAGGAAGGCTGATGGCGCTGCTGGTCCTCTTCGGATTCATCGCCGGGGCCGCCACGGCGCTCTCGCCCTGCGTGCTGCCGGTGCTGCCGATTGCGCTCTCGGCGGGTGCGACCGGGGGACGCAGGCGGCCACTTGGGATTGTCGCCGGGCTGGCGCTCTCCTTCACCTTCGCGACGGTCGCCCTCGTCTACGTGATCGCGGCGCTGGGGCTGCCGGACGATCTCCTGCGCAAGCTGGCGATCGTCGTCCTGATCGCCTTCGGCCTGACCCTGATGGCGCCGCCGCTGGCGGCGCGGGTCGAGGCCTGGATCAGCCGTCTCGCCGCCCGCGGCGGCGGGCCGAAGACCGGCGGCGACGGCTTCTGGTCGGGCACCTTGATCGGTCTCAGCCTCGGTCTCGTCTACGCCCCCTGCGCCGGCCCGATCCTCGCCGGCGTGATCACGGTCTCCGCCTCCCAGTCCTTCGACACCGGCCGCCTCGCGGTCGCCCTCAGCTACGGACTCGGCTCCGCCGTCGTCCTCTACTTCCTGATG
>DASTGL010000161.1:0-2536 GCA_035719145.1 Solirubrobacterales bacterium | reverse complement strand
GAGGAGAGGAAGAGGACGACGAGGACCAGCGGGAAGAGGCCCTGGACGACGCTGGCGCTGCCGGTGCGCAGGGCGATCGCCGCGCCGATGCCGCCGACGGCGATCGCCGAGGCGGTGATCAGGGCGATCGCCAGCAGCGCGCCCGGGATGCCGCCCTCGATGTGGGCGCCGAAGATCAGCCCGATCGCCAGGAACCAGAGCGAGGCGAAGAGGCCCAGCGCCGCCGTCCCCGCCAACCGCCCGAGGACGATCGCGAAGCGGGGGATCGGGGAGGCGAAGAGGCGGTCGGTGAAGCCCATCTCGATGTCGACCGCGAAGGCGATGCCGCCGCTGTTGCCGGCCAGCATCATCGACTGCATCATCGAGCCGGCGAGCATGAACTGGAGGAAGCTCTGCACCGGCGGGAAGCCGGGCAGTTCGATCCCGGCGCCGGCGCCGCCGGTCTGGATCGCCAGCAGCAGGGTGGGGAAGACGACGATCGGGCTGATCAGCTGCGGCCGCCGGAAGGTCTGGCGGATCGAGCGGGCGCCCAGCGCCCGCACCACTCGCGCGCCAGTCGCCAGTTCGCTCACGCCGGCGCCGCCTCGGCCTCCGGCTCGTCGGCCCCTCCGGCGTTTTCGCCGTCTCCCTCACCTTCCAGGTGGTGCCCGGTCTTCTCGACGAAGACGTCGTCGAGGGTCGGCCGCACCAGCTCCAGCGATTCGACGCCGATCCCGGCCTCGTCGAGCGCCCGCACCACCCGGGGGATGTCGGCGGCGCCGTTCTCGACCTCGAGCAGGACCCGGCCGTCGCCCTTGCGCGGCCGCAGCTGCCCGAGCCCGCCGACCGCCCGTTCGGCCTCGGGCACCGCACCCTCGCCGACCGTCAGCTCGATGTGGGGGTTGCCGATCTCACCCTTCAGCTCCTCGGGCGTTCCCTCGGCGACGATCCGGCCGCGGTCGATGATCCCGACGTTGTCGGCCAGCTGGTCGGCCTCCTCGAGGTACTGGGTGGTGAGGAAGACGGTGGTGCCGTCGTCGTTCAGCGCCTGCACCTCTTCCCAGATCGTCTTGCGGCTGACCGGGTCGAGGCCGGTGGTCGGCTCGTCGAGGAAGAGGACCCGCGGTTCGTGGACCAGCGCGGCGGCGAGGTCGAGCCGCCGCTTCATCCCGCCCGAGTAGCCGCCGACCCGGCGCTCGGCCGCGGCGGTGAGGTCGACCCGTTCCAGCAGCTCGTCGGCGCGCTTGCGCCCGGCGTCGGTCGGCAGGCCCTGCAGGGTCGCCTGCAGGCGGATCAGCTCGCGGCCGGTCATCAGCGGGTCGAGCGCCGCTTCCTGCAGCGCCACCCCGATCGAGGCCCGCACCTGCCGCGCCTCGGCCGCGACGTCGAACCCGGCGACGCTCGCCCGGCCGCCGGTCGGCAGCAGCAGCGTCGTCAGCATCCGCACCGTCGTCGTCTTGCCGGCGCCGTTGGGACCGAGGAAGCCGTAAATCTCGCCCTCGTCGACCCGCAGGTCGATCCCCTGCACGGCGAGCACGTCGCCGAAGCTGCGCTCGAGCCCCTCGACGACGATCGCCGGGCTACCCGCCGGGTCAGCCATCAGGCCTCGGTCGGCTCGGCCGAGGCCAGCGGCGGCATCGCCTCGACCCAGCGGCGCCCGTTCGCCCGCTCCAGCGCCTCGGCCGCGTCGAGCAGCAGCTCGTCCCGGCCCCAGGCGGCCTGCAGCTGCAAGCCGATCGGCAGCCCGTCCTCGGAGCCGACCGGGACGCTGATCGCCGGGATCCCGGTGAGGTTGGCGAGGGCGCCGCCGCGGACGTTGGCAGCGTCGGCGGTGAGGGTGCCGGACGGCAGCTCGACCAGCGGCGCCTCCAGCGGCGGCGCCACCGCCGGCAGCGTCGGCCAGGCGATCGCGTCGACTTCCTCGAAGAGCTCGGCCAGACGCTGCCGCGCCATCGTCCGCACCTGCTGCGCCTTCACCGTCGCCACCGCCGGCAGCATCAGCCGGTACTTGAGCAGGCCCCGGCCGAGCGGGCTCAGCTCCGGGTCGAGGTTGTTGAGGCGCTCGGGGGTGACGCCGCCGAGGCTCTCGCTGTTGGCGATCAGGACGGTCGCCAGCGTCGCCGCCGCCAGTTCCGGCAACTCGATCTTCCGCACCTCGCCGCCGGTGGTCTGGCGCAGCTCCTCGATTGCGCTCTCGCAGGCCTCGCGGACCGCGGGCGCGACGTCGGCGGAGACCTCGTCCTCGATCACGCCGATCCGCAACCCCTTCGCGTCCCCCGCTCGCAGCTCCTCGCCGAAGAGGACGGAGCCGAGCAGGCGGCTGTCGGCGGCGTCGGCGCAGAGCGGCCCGGAGACGATCGTGGTCGAGACGCCGGCCATGTGGTGCCCGGCCATCGCCGAGCGGCCGAAGGTGGGCTTGAGCCCGGTCAGCCCGCAGTAGCCGGCGGGGTAGCGGATCGAGCCGACCCCGTCGGCGCCGACCGCGCCGGCGACGAGCCGGGCGGCGACGGCGGCCGCCGGCCCGCTCGAGGAGCCGCCCGGGCAGCGCTCCGGGTTC
>DASTGL010000160.1:0-4831 GCA_035719145.1 Solirubrobacterales bacterium | reverse complement strand
CATCGTCTTCGCCGAGGGCGACGCCGCCCGGGCCGCCACGGAGGCCGGCGCCAACGAGGTCGGCGGCGCCGACCTGGCCGCCAAGGTCGAGGAGGGCTGGACCGACTTCGACGTCGCGATCTCCACCCCGGACCTGATGGGCCCCGTCGTCTCCAAGCTCGGCCGCGTGCTCGGCCCGCAGGGCAAGATGCCGAACCCGAAGGTCGGCACCGTCACCGACGACATCGAGAAGGCCGTCAGCGAGTCCAAGGCCGGCAAGGTCGAATACCGCACCGACCGCCAGGCGATCGTCCACATGGCGATCGGCAAGGCCAGCTTCGACGAGGACAAACTGCTGGAGAACTACCAGGCCGTGATCGGGGAGATCATCCGCGCGAAGCCCTCCGCGGCCAAGGGCAAATACATCGTCTCGGCGACCCTGGCGACGACGATGGGCCCGGGCATCCGGGTCGACGCCGGCGCCAAAGCCGACCGCGACGGGGCCGGAGCCACCGCCTCCGCCGACGAGACCGCACCGGAGCCGGTGACCGCCTAAACTGCGTCGCCGCTAACCGGAGACCACCGGCAGAGCGCAAGCTCGAGAAGCCCGGTGCAGGTGAGACCATGAACCGCGAGGAAAAGTCCGCAGCCATACAAGAGATCGCCGCCCAGATCGAGGCATCTGAGGCGATCTTCGCTGTCGATTACCGCGGCATCAGCGTCCCCCAGGCGGCCGAGCTGCGTTCCAAACTCCGCGAAGCCGACGCCAGCTTCCGCATCGTCAAGAACCGGCTGACCAAAATCGCCGCCGACCAGGTCGGCGAGGAGCGCCTGCCGGAGCTGCTGCAGGGGCCGACCGCGTTGACCTTCGTCCGCGGCGACACCGCCCAGGCCGCGAAAGCGATCACGACCTTCAACAAAGAGCACGAAGTCCTCACTTACAAGGGGGGCTTCATGGACGGGACTTCGCTCGACGAACTCGCGTTCAAATCGATCGCCAAACTGCCCGGCCGCGAAGTGCTGAACGGCCAGCTCGCCGGCGTCGTCGCCAGCCCGCTCACCGGCCTGGTCCGCGGCCTCGGCAGCATGATCCAGGGCCTCGCCCTGCAGCTCGGCCAGATCGCCGAGAAAGGCCTGGTCACCGGGGAGGCACCGGCGGCGGAGGCTGCACCCGCCGAGGAGCCAAAAGCCGAGGAGAGTTCCGAGGAGCCGGAGGCGGAGAAAGCCGAGGATGCTCCAGTGGAGGAGGCGCCGACGGAGGCCGCCAGCGGCAACGAGCCGCCGGCCGACCAGGCGGATGCTCCGGAGGAAGAGCCGGAGGCCAAAGCAGAGACTTCAGATGCAGATGAAGAGACTTCAGATTCAAACGAGGAAGAGGGGTAGCGACTGATGGCAACCAAAACTTCAACCGAGGACTGGATCGAGGAGCTGAAAAGCATCTCGGTTCTCGAGCTCTCCGAGCGGATCAAAGCGCTCGAGGAGGAGTTCGGCGTTTCCGCGACGGCCGTAGCGGCCGCGGCTCCGGCTGCTGCCGGTGGCGGCGGTGGCGAAGAAGGCGGCGGGGCGGAAGAGTCCTCGACCGTCGACGTCGTCCTCAAAGAGGTGGGCGGGCAGAAAGTCCCGGTCATCAAGGTGGTCCGTTCCGCGACCGGCCTCGGCCTCAAAGAGGCAAAGGCGCTGGTCGACGAGGCCCCGAAAGCGATCAAAGAGGGTGTCGAGCGCGACGAGGCCGACAAACTCAAAGCTGAACTTGAGGAGGCCGGGGCCACCGTCGAGCTCGCCTAGCCGAGTTTGCGGGGCTCCCGAGACCGCTCGGAGAGCCAAACTTGAAGGCGCCGGCAGCGGTGTGTTATTTTCCGCCGTCGCGCGCCATTTGAGTTCCCCTGCCCAGATCTGCGCTGTATCCACGTCCCTCTGACCGTCCGAGGAGTCGCCGACTTTGGCACGTTCTAACGCTGCCCCCGTAACCCGTAGGAGCTTTTCCCGCCTAGACAACCCTCTCGAGGTCCCACACCTGATCAACATCCAGCGACGTTCCTTCGAGGAACTGACGGATCCGAAGAGCGGTGGGCTGCGGGAGACGATCAACGACATATCCCCGATCGAGGACTACACGGGGAACCTCCAGATCGTCTTCGGCGATTTCAAGTTCGAGGAGCCGCCGCACACGATCGAGGAGTGCCGTGAGAAGGACATGACCTACTCGCGGCCGCTGACCGCGACCGTCGCCTTCCAGAACAAGGAGACCGGCGAGATCCGTGAGCAGGCCGTCTTCATGGGCGACTTCCCGTGGATGACCGAGCGCGGGACCTTCATCATCAACGGCACCGAGCGCGTGGTCGTGACGCAGCTGGTCCGCTCCCCGGGCGCTTACGTGATGGCGCCGAAGGACCCCGAAAAGCAGGTCTTCATCGCCAACCTGATGCCGGCCCGCGGCTCCTGGCTGGAGCTCGAAGTCGACAAAAAAGGCAAAGTCTTCGTCCGCATCGACCGTAAGCGGAAACTCCCGGTCACGGTCCTGCTGCGCGCGATGGGCTACGTCGAGGACCAGCAGCTGCTGGACATGTTCGACAACTCGGTCTACATCCGCCACACGATCGAGGCGGACACCGAGGCGACCCGGACCGAAGAGGGCGCCCTGATCGAGCTGTTCAAAAAGCAGCGGCCGGGCGAGCCGCCGTCGGTCGACGCCGCCCGCGGTCTGCTCGAGCAGCTCTTCTTCGATCCCAAGCGCTACGACCTGACCCGGGTCGGCCGCTACAAGCTGAACGCCCGCCTCGATCTCGACATCGACCTCGAGACGCGGGTCCTGACCCACGACGACATCATCGCCCTGGTCAAGGAGCTCACCTCGCTGCCGAAGCTGCTCGGCATCCCGGAGGAGATCGACGAGGAGAACCCGATCAAAGACTATGCCGCGGAGGCGATCACCTACCCGCGCGAGCAGGTCTACGACCACCTCGACGAGTACGAGCACTTCGGCAACCGCCGTCTGCGCACGGTCGGCGAGCTGATCCAGGAGGCCTTCCGGATCGGCCTCTATCGGATGGAGCGCGTGGTCCGCGAGCGCCTCACCACCGAGGACTCCGACGCGATCACCCCGCAGACGATCATCAACATCCGCCCGGTGGTGGCGGCGATGAAGGAGTTCTTCGGCTCCTCGCAGCTGTCGCAGTTCATGGACCAGACCAACTCGCTGTCGGGCCTGACCCACCGGCGCCGCCTCTCGGCGCTGGGTGCCGGCGGCCTGACCCGTGAGCGCGCCCCGATCGAGGTCCGCGACGTGCACCCGACCCACTACGGCCGGATGTGCCCGATCGAGACCCCGGAGGGACCGAACATCGGCCTGATCGGCTCGCTCGCCTCCTACGCGCAGATCTCAGAACACGGCTTCGTCACCACCCCCTACCGGGTGGTCGAGGACGGCGTTGTCACCAAAGAGATCGTCCACTACGACGCGACCCAGGACGAGGACAAGGTGATCGCCCAGGCGAACTCCGAGTTCGACCCCAAGACCGGCAAGCTCAAAGGCCCGACGGTGCTGGTCCGCGCCGGCGAGCAGGAGTACGCGACCGCCGCTCCTAAAGAAGTCGACCTGATGGACGTCTCACCGTCCCAGATCTGGTCGGTGGCGACCTCGCTGATCCCGTTCCTCGAGCACGACGACGCCAACCGCGCCTTGATGGGCTCGAACATGCAGCGCCAGGCCGTGCCGCTGCTCAAACCCGACCCGCCGCTGATCGGCACCGGGATGGAGCGCCGCGCCGCGGTCGACACCGGCGACGTCGTCCTCGCCGACGAAGACGGGGAAGTCACCCACGTCGACGCCGAGCAGATCGTCGTCACCAGCGGCTCGAAGAAGCACGAGTACAAGCTCCACAAGTTCATGCGCTCGAACCAGGGCACGATCATCCACCAGCGGCCGATCGTCAACAGCGGCCAGAAGGTGAAGGCGGGCGACGTGCTCGCCGACGGCTCTTCGACCGGCGGCGGCGAGATCGCCCTCGGCAAGAACTGCCTGGTCGCCTTCATGTCCTGGGAGGGCTACAACTTCGAGGACGCGATCATCCTCTCCGAGCGCCTGGTCAAGGACGACGAACTCACCTCGATCCACATCGAGGAGTACGAGATCGACGCCCGCACGACCAAGCTCGGCGACGAGGAGATCACCCGCGACATCCCGAACCGCTCCGAGGAGAGCCTGCGCAACCTCGACGAGCGCGGCATCGTCCGCGTCGGCGCCGAGGTTGTCTCCGGCGACCTCCTGGTCGGCAAGGTGACGCCGAAGGGCGAGACCGAGCTGACCGCCGAGGAGAAGCTGATCCGCGCGATCTTCAAGGAGAAGGCGCGCGAGGTCCGCGACACCTCGCTGAAAGTTCCCCACGGCGAGGGCGGGGTCGTCATCGACGTCCTCACCTTCAGCCGCGACGACGGCGACGACCTGCCGCCCGGCGTCAACGACCTGGTCCGCGTCTACGTCGCGACCAAGCGCAAGATCGCCGAGGGCGACAAGCTCGCCGGCCGCCACGGGAACAAGGGTGTGATCTCGAAGATCGTGCCCGAGGAGGACATGCCGCACCTGGCTGACGGGACCCCCGTTGACGTCATCCTCAACCCGCTCGGCGTGCCGAGCCGGATGAACATCGGCCAGATCCTCGAGACCCACCTCGGGTGGGTCGCGGCGAACGGCTGGTACGACGACGGCTCCGAGGCCTACAGCCAGGCCCACTCCGACGACGGCGACGGTCGCGTCTACGTGGCCACGCAGGTCTTCGACGGCGCCACGGTGGAGGACGTCGACAACGCCCTCGTGCAGTGGCAGCAGGAGAACGAAGACCGCGGCATCGACCTC
>DASTGL010000159.1:0-2247 GCA_035719145.1 Solirubrobacterales bacterium | reverse complement strand
AGGGCCAGAACCTGGGCGAGGCCGACGATCCAGCCGTCGCGGAGGCCGGCGTCGCCGAGGTCGCGCCGCTCCGGCATCCGGTCGGCGTAGCCGAGCAGGGCGCCGAAGACGATCAGCTGGATCGCGATCATCCAGGGCTCGCCGAGGTGCTCGTCGATGAAGCTGGAGCCGATGCCGCCGGCGATCACCGCCGGGATCGTGCCGATTGCGATCGTCACCGCGAGCCGCTGCTCCTGCGTCCTGATCGCCCGCTGCCGCAGCGCCTGCCAGAAGCCGCGCAGCAGCATCGCCACCTCGACCCGGAAGTAGGCCACGGCGGCGACCAGGGTGCCGGCGTGCAGCGCGACGTCGAAGGTCTTGTTGAAGGCGTCGTTTTCCTGCAGGAAGGTGTAGTCCTGCAGCCACGGGACCAGGATCAGGTGGCCGGAGGAGGAGATCGGCAGGAACTCGGTCAGGCCCTGTACCACCCCCAGCAGGAGCGCCTCGAGGTTCGACATCGGCGGCCATCGTATGCGGGGACGCCGACGCCCCTCCGTCCGCTAGATTTCCAACCCGTGAAGCGCTTCGCCCCCGCCCTGGCCACGATCCTGGCCCTGATGATGGTTCTCGCCCCCGCGGCTTTCGCCGAGGAGGGAGTCGGCCTCGCCGGCCCGACCACCGACAAGACGGTGACCTTCTTCTGCTTCGGAGTGATCGCCTTCTTCGCCGCCCTGGTCATCGTCCTCTCGCTGATCCAGGGCCGCCTGGAGAAGCGCAAGGAACAGCGCCGCGCGGATCTGGCGCGTTTTAACTAGCCAGCGCCTGCTCGGCTTCTTCTGGCTCTCCCGCGAGACTAATGAGGTTGATCGAGCTCAACCCCGAGACAGTGGAGGCCTCGAGGAGGATGTGACGAGCAGCGGCGGTTGCCTCATTGAGGTTTTTTCCTCTAGCGCTGAAGGTGACTTCAAGGATTTCAGCCACGAGATCCACCCCAACGGCTGCACCCACTCTGGGGAAGTTGTCCTCAAACGCTTCAAGCAACCTCATCGCATCCCAGTCGGCCCCGTCCTTCGCGCCGACCGCTTCGAGCGAGGCCTCGAACCGAAATTCCATTATCTCCCTTTCCATTCGAACCCGAAGTGTCTCATCCGAGACAATGCATTACGAATATTTCGCCAGTCGCTGGGAGTCTTGTGGAGGCTCTCTGAATGGACTCCACTTGGGTCGTAGAGCATGTAGCCCTTCTTGGTCTCCTAACGCGCCATCCCTGCTTCTTCGCAGCCTTGACCAGCTCCCGGACTTCCTTGTGCGCGCTCGCCATGCACGGCTAAGCCGGCGGCGGCGCGTTTCTCTCCCCCCTTTCCCAGCGATCAGGACAGCCGAAAGCCGCTCAGTAGGCGTTTCTCGGCTTCGCCCTCGACTTTGGCGACGACTTCGACTTTGCCCTCGAGCGGGGTGTCGCGGATCTTGGTGGCTAGGAGGTCGTCGACCTGGAAGATGCCGGCGGAGTTGTTGAGCTGGATCTCGATCTTGATCGGGCGGTCGTCGCCGGACTCGATGCGGACCTCGTCGATCGCCGCGGCGGAGATCGAGTGGATGCCCTCGTGGCCTTTCTCCAGCGGGATCCGGGTGCGGCCCTGGGCCATGTCGAGGGCATCGGCGACGCGGACGACGCCGGCCTCGAGCGTGTAGGGCTCACCGCGACGGCGGTGGCCGATGATCGCGTGGAGGATCTCCGAGGCGACGACGGTCCGCTCGGGCTGGCGGTAGGCGTCTGCGAGCAGCCGGTCGAGGGCGCCGTTGGCGAGGAAGAGCGAATAGGCCTCGTGGTCGGCGCGGTGGATCGACATGCCGACGTCATGGAGGAGGGCGCCGCCGGCGACGACCACCTCGGCGTCGCGGTCGCGCATCCCGTGGTCGGCGACCATCGCCGGCTCCACCCCGGCTTTGACCAGCAGGCGCAGCAACCGCAGGGCGATGTTGAGGACGATCTGCATGTGGACCCAGGAGTGGTCCGACATCCCCAGCCGCTCGGACTGGACCTGGGTCATGTACCACCAGGCCCGCACCTGCTCGTCTGAGTTCACCGCCTCGAGGAAGCTCTCGAGCTTGCGGTTGCCGCGGGTCGGCGCCCGCACCCGCGCCTCGGCGACCGCCTCTTTCGGCGGCTTGCGTTTCGGGCCCTCGGGGTCCGGCGCCGGAACCTGCTCCCCGCCCGCCTCTATCGGCTCCTCAGCCATCGGGCGCATCGTAGAAGCGCAGGCGGCG
>DASTGL010000158.1:0-3342 GCA_035719145.1 Solirubrobacterales bacterium | reverse complement strand
GGTCGAGGCTCGGGCGGAGGAGCTTCATCGGGTGCTTGTCGACCGTCATCCCGGTCGAGCGGTAGTCGGCGATCAGCCTCCCCCACTCCCCCAGCGGCTCCAGCTGCGGCGGCTTCGGCGGCTCCATCGGCAGCGCCAGCTGGGTGCCGCTGCGCTTGAGCTGGCCGGCGGCGGTGACGCCGACCCGCCAGAGCGCCTCGCGGCGGTCGTCCTCCGAGCCCGCCGGGATGCCGTCGAGGGCGCCCGCCCAGGCGAGCCGTTCCAGGCTCTGCAGCCCCGCCCCCGAGCGCGAGGCCAGTTCGGCGATCCCCTTATAAGGACCGCCGCGCTTGCGCTCGGCCACCAGCGCCTCCATCTCCTCCTTCTTCACGCCCTTCACGTAGCCGAGCCCGATCCGCACCTGCAACCCGCCCCGCACCTCTGTGCTGCGCGGGGATTCGACGTGACAGAGGACCTTGCTGCGGTTGGCGTCGACCGCCGCCACGCGGATGCCGCGGCGCTGCGCCTCGGGGACCAGCGAGTCGGGCGGGTAGAAGCCCATCGGCTGCTCGTTCAGCAGCGAGCAGAGGAACTCGGGGCCGTAGTGAATGCGCAGCCAGGCCGACTGGTAGGCGAGCAGGCCGAAGGCGGCCGAGTGCGCCTTCGGGAAGCCGAAGCCGGAGAAGCCCTGGATCTGGCTCCAGACCCGTTCGGCCGTCTCCTCGGAGACGCCGTTGGCGGCGGCGCCGGCGAGGAAGCGCTGGTGGTGCTCGCGGATCGCCTCCTCGGAGCGCTTGCGGCTCATCGCCCGCCGCAGCCCCTCGGCCTCCGAGGAGCTGAAGCCCGAGAGCGCCATCGCCACCTCGATCACCTGCTCCTGGAAGACGATCGTCCCCAGCGTCTCCTCCAGCACCGGCTCCAGCAGCGGGTGCTCGTAGGGGATCTTGAACTGCGGGTCCTCGCGCCGTGCTTTCCGCCTCTCTATATAAGGGTGGATGGCGCCGCCCTGGATCGGCCCCGGCCGCACCAGCGCCACCTGGACGATCACGTCGTCGAGATCGCGCGGCTGGGTCCGCGGCAGCATCTGCATCTGCGCCCGGCTCTCGATCTGGAAGACGCCGGTGGTGTCGGCGGCGCGGATCGACTCGTAGACCTCCTCGTCGTCAAGCGGGATCCGCGAGAGGTCGAGCCGCTCCCCCCGCGCCTGGCCGATCTCCTCGACGCAGCGCTCGACCGCCGAGAGCATCCCCAGCCCCAGCAGGTCGATCTTGAGGAAGCCGGCGTCGGCGCAGGAGTCCTTGTCCCACTGCACCGTCTGCCGCCCGGCCATCGCCGCCGGCACGACCGGGCAGACGTCGACCAGCGGCCGGGTCGAGATCACCATCCCGCCCGGGTGCTGGGAGGAGTGGCGCGGCAGGCCCATGATCTCTTCGGCGAGCGGCAGCAGCGCCCGCCAGCGCGGCTCCTTCGCCCGCTCGGCCCCGAGCGCGGCGACGAGGTTGCGCTCGATCTCCGCCCCGCCCTCGAAGAAGCCGACCGTCTTCGCCACCTTGTCGATCTCCGCCGGCGGCAGCCCCAGGGCCTTGCCGAGGTCGCGGACCGCGCCCTTCGGGCGGTAGGTCGGGAAGGCGGCGACGAGGGCAGAGTGCTGATGGCCGTAGCGCTCGTGGACCCGCGGGATCAGCACCTCGCGGATGTCGCGCGGGAAGTCGAGGTCGATGTCCGGCATCGAGGTCGTTTCCTCGTTGAGGAAGCGGCCGGAGAAGAGGTCGGCCTCGACCGGGTCGACGTGGGAGAGGCCGGTCAGGTAGCAGACGATCGAGCTGACGCTGGAGCCGCGCCCCCGCCCCGGCGGCAGGACCCCCCGCGCCGACTCCGGGCCGCGGACCTCGGCGGCGACCTCCCGGGCCAGCTCGAGCAGATCGCGGTGCAGGAGGAAGAAGCCGGAGAGGCCGAGCTTGCGGATGATCGCCAGCTCCTCCTCCAGCCGCCACTGCGCCTCGAGCAGGCGGGCGTTGCCGCTGTAGCGCTCGCCGAGGTGGTGGTTGCAGACGCGGGCGAGCTCGGCGTCGGCGCCGGGATCCTCGCTGCCGGGGTAGCGGTAGCCGAGCTGCTCGGTGAGGTCGAAGCGCAGCCGCTCGGCGATCCGCTCGGTCTCGGCGACCGCCTCGGGGTATTCGGCGAAGCGGGCCGCCATCGCGCCCGGCGAGGTGAGCGCCGAGGTCGAGTTGCCGCGGCGGCGCGGCTCGGACTCCTCCAGGGTCTCGCAGAGGCCGATCGCGACCAGCGCGTCCTGCAGCGGCGCCCGGCGGCGGTCGTGGGAGTGGACGTTGCCGGTGGCGACGCAGGGGACGTCGAGCCGCTCGGCGAGCAGCGCCAGCCAGCGGTTGCGGGCGCGATCGCGGCGCCAGTAGGGCCGCTGCAGCTCGATCCGGAAGCGGTCGCGGCCGAAGGCTCCGAGCAGCCGCCGCGCCAGCCGCTCGCCCCCCGCGGTGTCGCCGCGTTCGAAGGCTCCGGCGACGGCGCCGTCCCGCGCGCAGCCCGAGAGACAGACCAGCCCCTCCGCGTGCTCCTCCACCTGCTCGAGCGTCGCCCACGGCTGGGTCTGCGAGCGGGCGATGTTGTCGCGGGTGTGGGAGTGGGCGGCGGTGAGCAGCCGGCAGAGGTTGCGGTAGCCGGTCTCGTCTTCGACCAGCAAGGTGATGTGGCGATCGCCTTGAAGCGTCAGCTCGGCGCCGGTGATCGGGCGGACGCCGAAGCCCTTGCAGGCGTGGGCGAACTCCATCGAGCCCCAGACGCCGTCGTGGTCGGTGAGGGCGAAGGCGGGGTACCCCTGCGCTGCTGCGGCGGCGGCCAGCTCCAGCGGAGCCGAGGCGCCGTCGAGGAAGGAGAAGGCGGAGTGGGCGTGCAGCTCGACGTACATCGATAACCAGCCCTAAGCCCGCTGCCGGTACCAGCGCTGGGCGCCGGCGCCGCGGAAGACGGTGAGGGCGCGGCCGTCTTCCATCGCCAGCTCGAAGTAGTGGCGGCGCAACGGCTGCGGCGTCCACCAGCGGTCCTCGACCAGCCACTCCTCGCGCACGGTCTCGACTGTCACGCCCTCGACTAGCAGCGGGGCGCCGCGGGGGTCGGTGCGGACCGCCACCCGCTCGGGAGCGTAGAGACGACGGAGGCCCGGCATCAGAGTTCGGGATAGGGGGTCAGCAGCGCCCAGCGCTCGGGCACCCGGGAGGCGCCGTCGACGGGCAGGATCTTCAGCAGCGCCTCGGCGCCCTGGGCGGCGCGGACCTCGCGCACCGCCGCCCGCAGCCGGCGCCGCCGCGGCTCGGCGCCACCGACCTCGAGCTCGAGCTGGTCGCGCGC